>NZ_BAGK01000212.1 GCF_000308795.1 Nocardia thailandica NBRC 100428
CCCGATCCCGGGCTTCTTCTCTTGTCGAGAAGGGGTTGTTGGGGTGGGGAGGCTCTCTGTGGATAGTTTCATAGAGTTACGGCGGTTATAGCGGTGGGGAAACGCCCGGTCCCATTCCGAACCCGGAAGCTAAGGCCACCTGCGCCGATGGTACTGCACTCGACAGGGTGTGGGAGAGTAGGACACCGCCGGAACATTCTTCCCGAAGGCCCCCAGCATCAGCTGGGGGCCTTCGACGTTTCTCCACCACGTCCACTGTGCGTTCCGCCGGCCGCGCGGCCGTCCTCGCACCCCCTCTGAAGTGCATGTTTTTCACAAACCGTCCCAGGGCGGCGATCCGTCCCGCATCATGGTCCGCGTCAGGCTCTGCCTGCTCGGTCGGGGATCGGCAGGCTTCCGCGAGGAGGTTCGATGAACAGGCGTTTCCTCGTCCGGGCACTGCTGCCGGCGGTCACCACCGCGGCACTGTGCCTGGTCACGGCACCCGCGTACGCGGACGTACCGGAGCTGGGATCGGTGGGGATCCCGCCGGTGTCCACCGCGGGCGTCCCGAACGAGATACTGCGGGCGGCGAAGTCGGTGGCGGAACTGGCCGGGATCGAGCTGCCCGACACCTACGGGCCGCGCACCGCGATCGTCGTGCTCGGCTTCGGCCTGCTGCCCGACGGGTCGATGCGCGCCGAACTCGGCCAGCGCCTGCACGCCGGCCTGGTCCAGGCCATGATGTCGCCCGCCTCGCCGGTCATCGTCACCGGTGGCAACCCCCGCAACGGCGTCACCGAGGCGCAGGCCATGGCCGACTGGCTGGCACTGCGCGGGATCGCCCGTGACCGCATCCACACCGAGACGCAGGCCGGGTCCACGGTGCAGAACGCGCTGTTCAGCGCGGAACTCATGCGCGCCCTCGACATCAAGAACGCCGTGCTGATCACCTCCGCCGACCACATGCGCCGCGCCCTGGACAACTTCCTGGCCGCGGGCGTGCCCGTGGTGGCGACCATGACGCCGGACGTCGCCCCGCTGTGGGTGAAGCCCTTCGGCGCCGGGGCGGGCGGCTAGACCGGCTGCTGCTCCCGGCGTCGCGCCTCGCGGGCGAGCGCGCGGTCGCGCTGCTCCTCGAACCGGACGACATCGGCGCGCAGGCGGTCGAGGAAGGCGGCGAGCCGTTCCCGGCTGCGTTCGCCCCTCGGCCCGAGATCGGTGCGCTCGAAGACGTTCCACTTCCGCAGCACCGGGAGCAGCACCTCCTCCAGGTGCTGGCGCAGGTCGTAGATGCCGTGCTTGGCCATCAGGACCCCGTTGCGACGCCAGCCCGGCATGCCCGCGCCGGGCATCTGGAACCCGGTGACGATGGTCGTGATCGCCTCCAGCGTCTGATCGGGGGCGAGGTCGAGGGCGGCGGCGCAGAGGTTGCGGTAGAAGATCATGTGCAGGTTCTCGTCGGCGGCGATGCGGGCCAGCATGCGGTCGGCGACGGGGTCGTCGCAGGCGCGGCCCGTGTTGCGGTGGCTGACCCGGGTCGCGAGCTCCTGGAAGGTCACGTAGGCCACCGAGTAGAGGAGGCCGGCGTCGGCCGCGAGCCGCGCGTCGGGGCCCGCCTTCGCGTCCACCACGGCCATCGCCGAGTAGCCGGTGGCCATATGGGCCATGCGGGCCTGCTCGAGGGCGACCGGG
This sequence comes from Nocardia thailandica NBRC 100428, assembly GCF_000308795.1. Classification (GTDB taxonomy): domain Bacteria; phylum Actinomycetota; class Actinomycetes; order Mycobacteriales; family Mycobacteriaceae; genus Nocardia; species Nocardia thailandica. Next base: position 1,675 of record NZ_BAGK01000212.1, read on the forward strand.
TCGACGCCGCGGGTGACGACCAGGTAGTCACGCATCACGATGCCGTGGCGGTTCTCCTCGGCGGTCCAGCGGCCGACCCAGGTGCCCCAGGCCCCGTCCTGGGAGAAGTTCTCGGCGATCTCCCGGTGGTAGGACGGCAGGTTGTCCTCGGTCAGCAGGTTGGTGATCATGGCCGCCGCGGCGACCTCGCTCAGCGCCGATTGCGCCGGGTCCCAGTCGGTTCCGCCCAGCGCGGCGAAGTCGCGTCCCCGGTCCCACGGCACGTAGTCGTGCGGGTGCCACTCCTTGGCCATCGCCAGGTGCCGGTCGACATTGTCGGCCGCGACCGGCTCCAATTCCAGCAGCAACTCCAGTTGGGTCAGATTCCGGGCCACGGCCTTTGCCTTTCCTCGGGTGAAAAGCGGGACGGTGCAGTTGTACTCGGGGCTGGTATTCCGCGCCCGATCCGGTAGTGTTGCCCGACGTTCGTCGAGCACGGGTCGATGGCGACCCAGCCGACAATAGACCTGCCCGTCCACGCCACCGAACGACACGGTGCGGAGGCGACCGTTTCTGATTTTCGGCGCGTCGCGCGCGGGTGTGGACACGCTCCATCGGTTCAGCCAGTTCAGCTCCACCTGTTTCTTTTTCGAAGAGAGAGTGAGCGAATATGCGGGACATCGTGGTCACAAGCTTGGCGGCGACCACATCCATTGCGCCGGACGTGGACTCGACCTGGAAGGGACTGCTCAACGGCGAGAGCGGCATCGACGTCCTCGACGATCCGTTCATCACCGAGTTCGACCTGCCGGTGCGGATCGGTGGGCACCTGAAGGTCTCGCCCGCGATGTCGCTGACGCGGGAGGAGGCGCGCAGGCTGTCCTACGTCGAGCAGATGGCGGTCGTGCTCGCCCGCGAGGTGTGGCGCAACGCGGGCAGCCCGGAGGTCGACGGCGACCGGCTCGGCGTCTCGCTCGGCACGGGTCTGGGCGGTGCCGAGTCGCTGATCTACGCCCGCGACCGGCTCACCACGGCCGGCTACCGCAAGGTCTCGCCGCTGACCGTGCAGGCCATGATGCCGAACGGCCCCGCCGCCTGCGTCGGCCTGGAACTCGGTGCGCGGGCCGGTGTCTCGACCCCGGTGTCGGCCTGCTCGTCCGGCTCGGAGGCGATCGCCAACGCCTGGCGGATGCTGGTGATGGGCGACGCCGACATGGTGGTCACGGGCGGGGTCGAGGGCTCGATCCAGGCGGTGCCGATCGCCGCGTTCACCCAGATGCGCGCCATGAGCACCCGCAACGACGACCCGAAGGGCGCCTCGCGCCCCTTCGACGCCGACCGTGACGGGTTCGTCTTCGGCGAGGCGGGCGCGATGATGGTGCTCGAGACCGAGGAACACGCCCGCGCGCGCGGCGCCACGGTGCACGCCCGCCTGCTCGGCGCGGGCGTGACCTCCGACGGATTCCACCTGGTCGCCCCGGATCCCGAGGGCACCGGCGCGGCCCGGGCCATGACCCGCGCGCTCGAGACCGGCGGCATCACCCGCGCCGACGTCACCCACATCAACGCCCACGCCACCGCGACGCCCATCGGCGACCTGGCCGAGGCCGCGGCCATCACCAAGGCGGTCGGCACCCACCCGTCGGTGTACGCGCCGAAGTCGGCGCTGGGGCACTCCATCGGCGCGGTCGGCGCGCTCGAGGCGGTGCTGACCGTGCTCAGCATCCGCGACAGCGTCGTTCCGCCCACCCTGAACCTGGAGAACCAGGACCCGGCGATCGCGCTCGACGTGGTCGCGGGCCAGGCGCGCGCGGGCGCCATCGATTACGCGATCAACAACTCGTTCGGTTTCGGCGGGCACAACGTCGCGCTGGCCTTCGGGCGCGAATGACCCTCCGGCGCATGGCAAAGGATTGGGAATGATCGGCGAGATCTTCGACGAATACATCGATGAGTCGGGCGCCATCCGGATTCGCGGCGACCAGACGCTGATCGACTTCGTCGACAAACACAGCGAGGCCAACGGCGACGAACTGGCCTACCGCTTCATCGACTACTCCAGGGAGCGGGAGGGCGAGTACCACGAGCTGACGTGGCGGGCCTTCGGCACCCGGCTGCGCGCGGTCGCGGCCCGGTTGCAGCAGGTCACCGCGCAGGGCGACCGGGTGGCGATCCTGGCACCGCAGGGCCTGGACTACGTCGTCGCCCTGTTCGCCGCGGTGTACGCGGGCAACGTGGCGGTACCGCTGTTCGACCCGGACGAGCAGGGGCACAGCGACCGGCTGCGGGCGGTCCTCGGCGACTGTTCACCCGCCGCGGTGCTCACGGTCGGCTCGGCCGCGCCCGGCGTGCGCAGCTTCTTCCGCGAGTTGCCCGCCGCCCGCCGGCCCCGGATCATCGCGGTCGAGGCGATCCCGGACAGCGTCGGCGCGAGCTGGACCCGGCCCTCGATCAACATCGACAGCGTCGCCTACCTGCAGTACACGTCGGGCTCGACCCGGGTGCCCGCGGGCGTGGAGATCACCCACCGCGCGGTCGGCACCAACCTGCTGCAGATGATCGACGCGATCGGGATCACGGAGAACGCGCGCGGGGTCACCTGGCTGCCGCTGTTCCACGACATGGGTCTGCTCACGGTGATCCTGCCGACCATCGGCGGCAAGTTCATCACCATCATGTCGCCGAGCGCCTTCGTGCGCAGGCCCTACCGGTGGATCAAGGAGCTGGCCGCGCAGTCCGACGGCGCCGAGATCTACTCGGCGGCGCCGAATTTCGCGTTCGAGCACGCGGCGACCCGCGGCCTGCCCAAGGACGGCGAGTACCTGGACCTGTCGAACGTGATCGGCCTGATCAACGGCAGCGAGCCGGTGTCGGTGACCTCGATGCGCAAGTTCAACGAGGCGTTCGCGCCGTTCGGGCTGTCCAAGACCGCGATCAAGCCCTGCTACGGCATGGCCGAGGCGACGCTGTTCGTGTCGGCGACCCGGCGCGAGGACGAGGCGAGGGTGGTGCACGTCGACCGGGCCGAGCTCAACGCCGGGCGGATGATCGAGGTCGACGAGGACGCGCCCGGCGCGGTGGCGCAGGTGTCGTGCGGCTACGTCGCGCGGTCGCAGTGGGCGGTGATCGTCGACCCGGCGACGGGATTCGAGCGCCGCGACGGCGAGGTCGGCGAGATCTGGCTGCACGGCGACAACATGGGCATCGGCTACTGGGGCAGGCCGGACGAGACCACGGAGGTGTTCGCCAACCGCCTGCGCGGGCGCAACCCGGCGGGCAGCCGCGCCGAGGGCACCCCGGCGCACGCGAAGTGGATGCGCACCGGTGACTTCGGCGCCTACCACGACGGCGAGCTGTTCATCACCGGCCGGGTCAAGGACCTGGTCATCGTCGACGGCCGCAACCACTACCCCCAGGACCTGGAATACACCGCGCAGGAGGCGAGTTCGGCACTGCGGCCGGGTTTCGTCGCGGCGTTCTCCGTGCCCGGGGACGAGCTGCCCGCCGGGACCGGCGCGGGCGGGTCGGGGGAGCAGCTGGTCATCGTGGCCGAACGCGGCACCGGCGCGGCCAAACTCGAGCCGGGGCCGATCGCCGAGGCGGTCCGGGCCGCGGTCGCCCAGCGGCACGGGGTGACCGTGCGTGACCTGCTGCTGGTGCCCGCGGGGTCGATCCCGCGCACGTCCAGCGGGAAGATCGCGCGGCGGGCGTGCAAGGCCGCCTACGTCACCGGGACGCTGCGCGGCGGACACCGCCAGCAGGAGTTCCCCGACCTCGTACACGACTGAGCCGGGACGGGACGGCCGGCGCCGGCCGTCCCGTCAGTTCACGCAGGGGACCGTGTCGCCGATGCGGGATGCCACCGGCCTGCCCGCGTCGGGCAGCGGCAGCCCGCTGCTGCCGGGCACGGCCGTGGTGGTCGTGGTCGTGGTGGTCGACGTGCCGGTGGCCGAGAGGCCCTCGGGCACGGTGAAATCGGCGGCCAGCGTGATCCGGACGGTCCCGGCGGCGACCTCGCCGGTGCGGTCGGCCGCGGTCGGCAGGCCGCCGAAGGTCTCGGCGACCCGGGCGGCGTCGGCGGCGGCCCCGGTGCCGTAGGTGACCGAGGAGGTGCCGTCGCCGCCGGTGCGGTTGCCGACGGTGCTCACCCGGTAGCCACGGTCGCGCAGGGTCTCTGCGAGGCTGCCCGCCAGGCCGGTGACGGTGCCCGCGTTGTAGATCTCGAGATCGGCGGCGGGCGGGGGCGCCTGCGTGGTCGTCGTGGCGGCCTGGACGCCGAAGGCGGCGCGCACCTCGCGCTTGATGGCAGCCGGATCGACGATGTTGACGTCCTGTCCGTCGACGACGTCGTAGCGGACGACCGGCAGCGTGCGGAACTCGACCGGGATCGACCCGGCCCTGCCCATGTCGCGCGCGAAATCGGTGAGGTTCCAGCCCTCCGACAGCACCACGTCGCGGTGCGCCACGTCCATGAGCGCGCCCAGCTTGCCGAGGTCGGTCAGCGTGCCGGAGTCCTTGAGCTGCTTGGCCACCGAGCTCAGGAATGCCTGCTGACGGTGCGTCCGGTCCAGGTCGCCGTTCTCCAGGCCGTGCCGCTGACGGACGAAGGCCAGCGCCTGGGAACCGTCGAGGTGCTGGCGGCCCGCGGGGAACACCGCGCCGGAGAACTCGCTGTCGTCGACGGCGTGGTTGAGGCACACGTCGACCCCGCCGAGGGCGGAGGCCAGATCGTAGAAGCCCGCCAGGGAGATCTCGGCGAACCGGTCGATCGGCACGCCGACCAGGGTGCGCACGGTGGACACGATCGAGGCGCGGCCCGCCTCGCGGCTCTGCCGCTCGAGGCTGACCTGATCGGTCACGCCGGAGGCGATGAGCTTGTTCTGCACCGCGGCCTTCTTCAGCCCGTACGCCTCCTTGATCTTGGCGTGGGTGTAGCCGGGGATGCCCGAGACCGCGACGTAGTCGTCGCGGGGGATGGAGAACGCGACGATCTTGCTCAGGTCGGCCGGGATGTGGAGCAGGATGAGCGAATTGGCGTTGTAGCCGCCCTCGGTGCCGTCCCCGGCGTGCAGCTGGTCGAGCACGGCCTTGGGCAGGTCGCGCCCGTCGAGGTCCTTGCGGGTGTCCAGGCCGATCAGCAGGATGTTCAGGTCGCCGCCGAGCGAGCGGGGCGCGTCGTCGCCGAGCGCGTCCGAGTGCAGGAAGCCCGCGTCGAAATTCTGTTTGGCCGACCAGGCCAGGCCGGTCCCGGTGAGCACCGCCAGCGCGGTGGCCGCGATCAGCGCGCGGCCGAACGCCGTCGCGATGCGCCGGCTCATCGCAGCGCGCTCCCCTCCTGCCACGCCGACCACGGTACGCTCCAGTCGCCGTTCTGCCACACTTCCAGCGGCGACCCGCCGGTGTTGCGCACCTCGACGACGTCACCGGGATTGGCGAAATCGTAGAACCAGCGCGCGTTCTCGCCCGAGAGGTTCAGGCAGCCGTGCGAGACGTCGGTGTTGCCCTGCGCCCACACGGTCGCCTCGTTCTGGTGCAGGTACACGCCGTCCGTGCTGATCCGGGTCGCCCAGTTGATCTCCTCCTTGTAGCCGAGCTTGGAGTTGACCGGCAGGCCGTAGGTGGAGGAGTCCATGATCACCGGGTTGGCCTTGTCCATGACCGTGTACACGCCCGGCTGGGTCCAGAAGCTGATCGACTTGCCGGCGATCACCTGGGTGCCGCCCATGCCCATCGAGGTGGGCATGGTGCGGATCAGGGTGCCGTTCTCGAACACCTGGACCTGCTTGGTCTCGTCGTCGGCGATGCTGACGTGCGACGGGCCGATGGTGAAGGCCGCGCTCGCGTCCTCCTGGCCGTAGAGGCCGTTGCCCAGGTCGGCGCCGTAGATGTCGGCGGCGACGCGGACCTTGGTGCCGGGGGCGTAGTACTTCTCCGGCCGCCAGTGTGCGGTGCGGGCGTCCACCCAGTACCAGGAGCCGGTCACCGGCGGGTCGGTGGTGACCCGCAGCCGCTTCTCGGCGGCGGCCCGGTCGGGGATGTTCTCGTCGAAGTGCGCGGCGATGACGGTACCGACGCCGTAGGTGCCCTTCTCGGTGAGCGCGGCGCCGCCCGTGGCGGAGAGGGTCAGCCGGGTCTGGTTGCCCGGCTTGATCGTGCTGAAGGTCGAGGTGACCGGTCCGCTGCGGCCGGTGACGGTCAGGCCCTCGGCGGTGACGGTGTAGGTGCGGTTGTAGCCGAGGGGCTCGGACGGCTTCCAGGCGGTGTGGTCCGGGGTGAAGACGCCCTCGACGGAGCGGCCCTCCTCGTTGGTCATGGTCACCGTGGTCAGCTCGCCGTCGGCGGCCGCGACCTGGACGGGCGCCAGCGGATCGACCTCGGTCGCGCCCGCGCCGGGCGAGACGGTGATGGCCGGGGCAGGCGCGGCGGCGGGGCCGCCCGCGCCGGGTTCGGGGTCGGCCGAGCAAGCGGCGACCAGCGCGACGAGCAGTGCGGCGGCTCCGAGGCGGAGCCTGCGGGCGGGCCCTGCGGACATGACGTACTCCTGTGTGGCTGTGCGTGCCCCCAGTGAACGGTGAAGCGGCGGCGCCCCCGTGCCGCGCGCACAAGTTTACCGGGGTTCGCCAGCGGGAACGGGGTCACGGGCGGTCCGGCTCGGCCGACTCCCCGGCGCGGACGCCGCTGACCGGCGACAATGGAGCGGCAAGGTGAGCAAGGGAACGCCGGAGCTGTGAACCGGCACCGCCGGGAAACCGGGGCTCCGCGCTCCGTGAGGGAAGGAAGACATGGCCCGCGACAACGACGCCGCAGCCCGCTTGTCCCAGCGTATCGAGGCGCTCTACGCCGCCGACGACCAGATCCGCGCCGCGCGGCCGCTGCCGGAGGTGCAGGAGCGGCTCGGCGCGCCGGGGCTGTCGGTGAACCAGTTGATCACCACGGTCATGACCGGCTACGCCGACCGGCCCGCCGTCGGCACCCGGCGCCGCGACGGGCGCACCCTGCTGCCCGACCACGACCTGCTCACCTACGCCCAGCTCTGGGAGCGGGCCGGCGCGATCGCGGCCGCCTGGCACGCCGACGGGGTCCGGCCCGGCGACTTCGTCGTCGTCATCGGCTTCACCAGCGCCGAGTACCTGGCGATCGACCTGGCGGTGACCCACCTCGGCGCCGTCGTCGTCCCGCTGACGGGCGGGGTGAGCCCGGGCAGGCTGCGCGCCATCCTCGACGAGACCGAGCCCGCCGTCCTCGCGGTCGACCACGACAACCTGCCCGCCGCGCTCGCGGCCACGGGCGACGGCGGCGGTCCCCGGTCACTGCTGCTGTTCGATCACCGCGAGGACGACGACACGCACGCCGCCGCCCTCGCCGCCGCGCGGACGGCGGCGGCGGACACCGGGATCGCCGTGCGGACCCACGACGAGGTCCGCGCGCGGGGCGAGCAGGCGCCGCCGGCGCCGTTGTTCGAGCCCGAACCGGGTACCGACCCGCTCGCCATGCTGATCTACACCTCCGGCAGTACGGGAACGCCCAAGGGCGCCATGTACACCCACCGGCTGGTCGCCGACGGGTGGCGGGCCGGGCGCCCGCTGGCCGCGATCACCCTGAACTACCTGCCGATGAGCCACATCGCGGCGCGGCTCACCCTGATCTCCACCCTGACGCGCGGCGGCACCGCGTATTTCGCGTCCGCGCCCGACATGTCCACGCTGTTCGACGACTTCGCGCTCGTCCGCCCGACCGAGGTGTTCCTCGTTCCGCGCGTGTGCGACATCGTCTTCCAGCGGTACCGCCGCGAGATGGATTCGCGCGGTACCGGCGTCGACGAGGAGGCCCTCGCCGAGCGGGTGCGGACCGAACTGCGGGAGGACCTGCTCGGCGGCAGGCTCATGATGACCATCTGCGGCAGCGCCCCGCTGGCGCCCGAGATGCGCGCCTTCATGGAATCGGTGCTGCAACTCCAGCTGCACGACGGCTACGGCTCGACCGAGGCGGGCGGCGCGCTGCTGGTCAACGGTTATCTGCTGCGTCCGCCGGTGCTCGACTACAAGCTCGTCGACGTGCCGGAGCTGGGCTACTTCGCCACCGACAAGCCGTATCCGCGCGGCGAACTGCTGCTCAAGACCAGCAGCATGGTCCCCGGCTACTACAAGCGGCCCGATGTCACCGCGGAGATGTTCGACGCGGACGGGTTCTACCGCACCGGTGACGTCGTGGCCGAGCTCGGCCCCGACCGGCTCAGCTACGTCGACCGGCGCAACAACGTCCTGAAGCTGTCCCAGGGCGAGTTCGTGACGGTGTCGAATCTCGAAGCCGCGTACGTCGCCTCGCCGCTGATCCGCCAGATCTACGTGCACGGCAGCAGCGAGCGCGCCTACCTGCTCGCGGTCATCGTGCCCACCGAGCGCGCCGCCGCGCTCCCGGAGGCGCGGTTGCGGCCCGCCCTGCACGAGGAACTGCGCGCCATCGCCCGCGCGGCCGGGCTCGAATCCTATGAGATCCCCCGGGAATTCCTGCTGGAACCCGAGCCGTTCACGATCGCCAACGGGCTGCTCTCGGGCGTGGCCAAGCTGCTGCGGCCCGCGCTGAAACAGCGCTACGGTGGCCGGCTCGACCAGCTCTACGCCGACCTGGCCCGCGGCCAGGAGGACGAGCTGCGCGCGCTGCGCCGCGACGCCGCGGTCCTGCCGGTGGCCGAGACCGTCGCCCGCGCGACGCGGGCCGTCCTGGGGTGCGCGGTCGAGGATCTGCGGCCCGACGCGCACTTCGCCGACCTCGGCGGCGACTCGCTCGCGGCGCTGTCCTACGCCGACCTGCTGCGGGAGCTGCTCGGGGTCGACGTCCCGGTGAACGTGGTACTCGGCCCGGCCGGCGACCTGGCCGGTATCGCGGCCTACATCACCCGCCGCCGCGCGGGCGGTGCGCGCCCCACGCCGGCCTCGGTACACGGCGACGGCGCCGCCGAGATCCGGGCCGCCGACCTCACCCTGGAGCGGTTCCTCGATCACGAGACCCTCACCGCCGCCGCGGATCTCCCCGCCGCCGCGCCGGAGCCGCGCACGGTGCTGATCACCGGCGCCAACGGCTACCTCGGACGGTTCCTCGTGCTCGAATGGCTGTCGCGGCCGGGCACGCGGGTCATCGCGCTGGTTCGTGGCGCCGACGCGGGCGCGGCGCGGGACCGGCTGCTCGCCGGCTTCGGCGACCACGTCCCCGCCGCGCTCACCGGCGCCGACGGGCCCGAGGTGCTCGCGGGCGACATCAGCGAGCCGGATTTCGGTCTGCCGGTACAGCAGTGGCGGCGGCTCGCCGCCGAGGTCGACCTCATCGTGCACTCCGGCGCCCTGGTCAACCACGTCCTGCCCTACGCGCAGCTGTTCGGGCCCAACGTCGTCGGCACGGCCGAGGTGTTGCGGCTGGCGCTGACCACCACCCGCAAACCGGTCGCCTACCTGTCCACCGTGGCCGTCGCCGCGCAGGGGGAGTCCTTCGCCGAGGACGGCGACGTGCGGGTCATGAGCCCGGTGCGCACGCTGGACGCGAGCTACGCCAACGGCTACGGCAACAGCAAGTGGGCGGGCGAGGTGCTGCTGCGCGAGGCCGCCGACCGGTTCGGGCTGCCCGTCACGGTGTTCCGGTCGGACATGATCCTGGCCCACCGGACGCTGCCCGGCCAGCTCAACGTGCCCGACGTGTTCACCCGGCTGCTGCTGAGCGTGCTGCTCACCGGGCTGGCCCCGGCCTCGTTCTACCGCACCGGCCCGGACGGGACCCGGCAGCGGGCGCACTACGACGGGCTGCCCGCCGACTTCGTCGCCGCCGCGATCGTCGCCCTCGGCGCGCATACCACGGGCCATCGCACCTACGACGTGGTCAATCCGCACGACGACGGCATCGGCCTCGACACCTTCGTCGACTGGCTGATCGAGGCCGGGCACCCGATCGACCGCATCGACGACCACGCCGCCTGGTTCGAGCGGTTCGCCACGGCGTTGCGCGGGCTGCCCGAGCAGCAGCGCAGGCACTCGCTGCTGCCGGTGCTCGAGGTTTATCGCCACCCGGGCCGGGCGCGGGCCGGATCGGCGCTGCCCGCGGCGGGGTTCCGGGACGCGGTGCGCGCGGCGGGCCTGCCCGGCGCGCCCGACATCCCGCACCTGGATCCGGCGCTGATCACCAAGTACGTCACCGACCTGCGCGAACTCGGGCTGCTCGACCCGGACAAACCGGCCGACTGAGCCGGTCAGTCCTCGCTGCTCGCGCGCTCCCCGACGAAGCGCGCGAGCCCGGGGTCGGCCGAGGTGAAGCGGTCGACCTCCTGACCGCCCGCGCAGTCGAACAGCCCGATCGTCAGCCCGGCCGGACCCCGGCCGAGCACCCGCCAGACGGCGCCGGACCCGGTCCAGCGCCGCAGGGTCTCGACCGGATCGGCGGCCATCGTCACTCCCGGTAGTTGGCGGCGACCAGCGCGAGGCAGGCCGCCGCGACCAGCGCGGCGACGAGGTACATCGCCGGATAACCGAAGCCGGCGTGCGTGTGCAGGGCCGACAGCAGCGCGGGCACCCCGAAGCCGAGATAACTCACCGAGTAGAACACACCGGTCAGCTGCGCGAGCCTGCCTTCGGGCGCGATCCGCTCGATCTGCTGCAGCCCGGCCACGAGGCCGATGCCGTACCCGCAGCCCAGGGTGGCCGCGGCCGCGAGCGTCAGCGGGATGGAGAGCCCGGCCGCGGTGGCCGCGGCCAGCAGCATGCCGAGGGTGAGCAGGACCAGCGCGATCACGGCGGCGCGCGCGGTGCCGGGCCGGTCGATGCGTCGGGCGGCCGACTGGATGGCGAAGCCGCAGCCCAGCGTCACCATGCAGACCAGGGCCGAGAACGCGATCGGCGCCTCGGTCACCCGGCTCATCATCAGGGTGGGCAGCACGGCGTAGGCGGTGGCGTTGGCGGTGAACAGCCACAGCGCGACCGGCAGCGCCACGCACAGGAACCGGCGCAGGCCCGCCGGGGCGAGCCGGGCGCGCCGCGCCGGTCCCGCCGCGCGCGCGGTGACGGTCTCGGGGATGCGGGCCAACCCCACGGTCGTGGCCACACACAGCAGCGCGTTGATCAGGTAGGCCGAGGAGTTCGGCAGCGGGCCCCACTGGGCCAGGGTGCCCGCGACCACGGCGCCGACCGCGAAGCCGCCGGTCAGGCTCATCGCCGAGCGGCGCGCGCCCGCGCCGGGCGCGGCGGCGCCGAACGGGGCCGCCGACAGTTCCTTGAGCCAGCTCCCGCCCACGGCCATGGCAAGGCCGAGCGCGAGCCCGCTCAGCAGGCGGCCCGCCGCGAGCATCGGCACCGAGGCCGCGCCCGCCGCCAGCAGCAGCGACCCGGCCGCCGCGACGGGCGCGGCGGGCAGCATCAAGGCCCGGCGGCCGAAGCGGTCCGAGAGCGGACCGCCGATCAGCATGGCGGGCACGATGCCGAAGACGTAGTAGAACAGCAGCAGATCGACCGAGGTCGGGGCCAGCCCGTGCAGCTTGTACATCACCAGCAGCGGCGTGAACTCGTTGCCGCCCCAGGCGATGGCGAACATCGCCGCCGCCACCGGGAACCAGGCGCGAGTCGCCGCGGGCGCCGCGGCGCGCGGGCGTTCGGCGCTGAGAATCGCCATCACAGACCTTTCCTACGGTGTGGACCTCCGCCCCGTCGCCGGGGTCGAGGACGTACATGCCGTCGTGGTGTGTGCGGCGAGAATCGGGCGCCGGATCAGCGGCGTGCCCGGCTCGATCTTAGTCGCGCGTGTTTCGTGTACTACCGTCGGCCCATGCGGCGGCTGGACGTGGGATGTGCGATGTGGACCCATCCGCAGTGGCAGGAACGGCTGCCGGCGCCGGGCGAGCGGCTGCGCGCCTACGCCGGCTACTGCACCGCGGTCGAGGGCAACACCACCTTCTACGCGACCCCGTCCGCCGCGACCGTGGAGTCCTGGGCCCGCCAGACCGAACCCGATTTCCGCTTCGTCCTCAAGCTGCCGCGCCCGATCACCCACGAGCATCGCCTGATGGGCGCCGAGGCTCCGCTGGCGAGCTTCCTCGACACCATGGCCCCGCTCGGCCCGCGCCTGCACGCCCTGTGGATCCAGCTCCCCGCGGGCTTCGGCCCGGCCGAGCTCGGCGCGCTCGCCCGGTTCCAGCGGGCGCTGCCGTCCGGGCTGCGCTGCGCGGTCGAGGTGCGCCATCCGGCCTTCTTCCACGACGAGCGCGCGGCCACCCAGCTGGAACGCGTGCTCGGCCGGATCGGCGCGGAGTGGGTGCCCTTCGACACCACCGTGCTGTTCGACGGGCCCGCCGCCGATCCGTCGGAGTTCGAGGCGCGGTCGAAGAAGCCGCGGCTGCCAAGGCGGACGCGGGCCCTCACCGAGTTCCCCATCGTGCGCTACCACGGCCGCGCCGACCGCGCGGTCACCGTGGCGGGCTGGGCGCCCTGGGTGGCGCAGGCGCGGCAGTGGCTGGCCGAGGGCCGCTCGCCGACCGTCTTCGTGCACACCCCGGACAACGCCGCCGCCCGCGACCTGGCCCGGCAGTTCCACGACGAGGTGCGCGCCGGCGTCCCCGACCTGCGGCCCCTGCCCACGCCGCCCGCCACCGAGCCGATGACCTTGTTCTAGCGACCTGGCCCCATTCGTCATGCGCATGTCGTATGACCGTGGCATGCTGTCGCCACACTGGGGAGTGGGTGGGCCGAACGAGAGGTCCGCTGAAATGTCCACCGAGCGAACGACATCGCCCGATCCGGCCCGGCTCACCGCCGCGCCGCACTGCGAACCGCGGCTGGAACACCGTGTCCGGGAAGAACGTTCGGCCCGGCCGTCGCGCCGCGCCGGGCGTGCCACCGCGCCCACCGGCCTGCGCCGTGCCCTGCGCGGAACCTGCGTGCAGGGCGCCGACGCCGAAACCGCTTCCCCCGCAGCTTCTCCGGCGCCCGTTTCGTCGGCCGCCCGAGGGTCGAACGCCCTCCCGCTCGTCCCGGCGGCGGTCGTGTCGGCGTCGGCTGTATCGCCGCCGGCAGCGTCGGTGCCGGGCGCGTCGGCGCCGGTCCCCACGGTGCCGGCCGCACGGTCGATGTCGGGATCGGCCGCGCCGGCGGCGTCCGCGTCGCCGCCGGCGGCGGCCGAATCGGCACCGGCCCCCACCACAGCAGCCGTGTCGGTGGTGCCGGCGGGCGTCGCGTCCGTGCCGGCTCCCACGGCGGCTGCCGTACCGGCGGTGCCGGCGCCGGGCAGGCCGGCGAAGATCACGACGGCGCCGAATGTGTCGACGGTGCTCGCGTCGGCACCAGTCGTGACGGCGGCCGGGTCTGTACCGGTCCTGTCGGCCACAGCCGCGTCGGCGATGCCGTCCCCGGCCGCGTTGCCGGTGGACGCGTCGGCTCCAGCGGTGTCAGGGGCGAAGGAATCGGAACCGGTCGCCACGGCAGGAGGAGTCTCGGCGGTGGCGGCGTCAGCGGCGTCCGCACCGGCTCCTACGACAGTTGCCGACTCGGGGATGCCCGCGCCGGTCGGGTTGGCGGAAATCGGTACGGCACCAGGTGCGCCGGCGGTGCTCGCGTCGGTACCTGACGGGTCGACGGGGCGTGCATCGGCACCAGCCGCATCGGCGGCGGCCGGGTCCGTACCGGTCCTATCTGCCGCAGCCGCGTCGGCGGTCGTCTCGGGGGCGTCCGCGGTTCCGCCGGTCTCCTCGGCGCGGGCCGAATCGGCTGCGGCGTCGGCTCCCGTGGCCGCGGCGGCGGCGGTGGGCGTCGGCGATGACGGTCTCCGTGGCGGCGGGGCGATGTCGGGTCCCTGCGGAATCGGGGGCGTGTCGCGTCGCGGTCGCCCGGTGCCGGTCTCGGCGAGCAGCGCGCGTGTGCCGCTCGGCGGCGAGACCGTCCCGGCCGGGGCACACGTGGCTGCGGGGGAGACCACCGCGGCTGCGGGAAAGACCGCCGCGGCTGCGGGGAAGACCGCCGCGGCTGCGGGGAAGACCGCCGCGGTCGCGGGGGAGAACGCCGCGGTCGCGGGGAAGTACGTCGCGGTCGCGGGGGAGACTCGCGCGGTCGCGGGTTCGCGGGTGGGTAGTGCCGGAAATGGTTCGCCGGTGGCGAGGTTCGGGGAGCAGGTGTTGCGGCTGGCGATGGAGGTCGTCGACGGGCGGCGGGCCGCCGGTCAGCTGCGGCCGGTCGCCGATACCCGTGCGCTCGAGGCGATCCGGACGATGGTCGGCCGCGCGCCCGGCCGCGAACTCGGTACCGCCACCGGCATCCGCATGCACCGGCCCCATGTCGACGACGCGGGCGCCGAACTCTTCGCGACCTATCGGCGGGGCCCGCGGTACTTCGCCATCGCCGCCCGGGTCGACCGGGTCGCCGACGGCTGGCGGCTGACCGCCTTCCGGCTCTGCTGAGCGTCGGGCGCGGACGACGGCCCGGACGCGTGGCGGCGCCGGGCAACCGAATTCGCCGGTCCCGCGGAAGCCGCCGTGCCCCGGCGATCCCCGCCGCCCGAAGAGCGGGGACCACCTGCCGACCGCGCCGGACCTGGGGGAGGGTGGGGCTTACAACCGGCGAGGCCAGGGTGTGTCGATGCGCCCTCTTCCGTGGCTGGATCGGGCGGCGCATCACTGATTATTCGTCGCCGTCGCCGCCGTGGCTTGGTGGATCCTCCGGGGCGTCGGGCAGCCGCCGGGCGCCGCGCACCACGTCGCCGACGAGATCGTCGTATCCGCAGGCCAATTCGTCGAGGCGCTGCTGGGCCGACCGCAGCTGCGCCTCCGCGCCGCAGGCCAGCGCCCGGTAGGTGAGCGCGGCGAACAGCGCCAGCCGGTCGACCACGGCGCCGATGCTCTCGGTGTGCATGGGCGCGGTGTCGGCGGCGGGGGGCGTGCGGATGAGCACCCACCGGTCGATCTCGGTGACCAGCCGCGCCCGCGCCCAGTCGATGTCGCTGGTGTCTCCCGGCAGGATGAGCTCCCGCCGCTCGTGCAGCGTCGAGAGATCGTGTGCCGCACGCAGTATCGGGTCCCCGCCGATGACGACCCCCCGCACCGCCCGCAGCATCACGTCCCGCTGAGGCAGCCCCACCCCCGCACCGTCCCGCTCCACGCCACCGACCTTTCGCCGAACCACCCGCAACGAACAACATTCGTCCCAGCCGGAAGCGTGGATAGGCGTGGGCCGGGAAGACGCGAGGCCCGGCGAACGAGGGGCGCGTCCCGTGTCGACGACGACGACCCCGGACCCGTGCGGCGCAGCCGCGAAGTCCGGGGTCGTCGTCGAGCCGAGAAGGGCCGCGACCCGAGCGCGCAGGCGCTCGATGTCACAGCGACCGGGCGATGATCTCCTTCATGATCTCGTTGGTGCCCGCGTAGATGAGCTGGACGCGGTTGTCGACCCACATGCGCGAGATCGGGTATTCGGTCATGTAGCCGTAGCCGCCGAACAGCTGCAGGCAGGTATCGGCCACGTTCATGGCGCGGTCGGTGCACCACCACTTGGCCATGGCGACGGTGGGGATGTCGAGTTCGCCGCGCAGGTGCTTCTCGATGCAGTCGTCGAGGAAGACGCGGGCGATGCGGGCCTCGGTGGCGACCTCGGCCAGCTTGAACTTGGTGTTCTGGAAGCCGAAGACCGCGCGGCCGAACGCCTGGCGCTCCTTGGTGTAGCGCAGGGTGTGGTCGAGGGCGACCTCCATGCCCGCGACGGCGCCCGCGGCCACGATGAGGCGCTCCTGGGGCAGCTGCTGCATGAGCTGGATGAAGCCCTGGCCCTCGGTGGTGCCGAGCAGGTTGGTCACGGGGACGCGCACGTCCTCGAAGAACAGCTCGGAGGTGTCCTGGCCCTTCTGGCCGATCTTGTCGAGCACGCGGCCGCGGCGGAAGCCCGCGCGGTCGCCCTCGACCAGGATCAGCGAGGTGCCCGCCGCGCCCTGGGTGGGGTCGGTCTTGGCGACGACGATGATGAGGTCGGCCTGGGCGCCGTTGGTGATGAAGGTCTTGGAGCCGTTGATGACGTAGTCGTCGCCGTCGCGCAGGGCCTTGGTCTTGACGGCCTGCAGGTCCGAGCCGGTGCCGGGCTCGGTCATGGCGATGGCGCCGACGACCTCGCCGGAGGCCATCTTGGGCAGCCAGGCGAGCTTCTGCTCCTCGGTGCCGTAGGCGAGCAGGTAGTGCGCCACGATGCCGTTGTGCAGGCTGACGCCCCAGGAGGTGTCGACCACGCGGGCCTGCTCCTCCATGAGGACCGTCTCGTGGGCGAAGGTGCCGCCACCGCCGCCGTAGGCCTCCGGGATGGACAGGCACAGCAGGCCGAGCTCGCCCGCCTTGTTCCAGAGTTCCCGGTCGACGTGGTGCTGGTCGCGGTACTTCTCGATGTTGGGTTCGACTTCCTTGGCGAAGAACGCCCGGGCGAGATCCCGGAGGGCGTCGAGGTCCTCGTTCATCCAGCTGGACCGGTTGGCGGCCATCGAGTCTCCTTACGGCTCGGACAGCACTGGTCGCAGGGGTGACCAGTGGTTACAGGCAACAGTGTGTACCAATATTGGCGCTGTGACAATAGAGTACCCGAGACAGCTGTCCGATGTACTCGGTCGGGCCGGTCCGCGGGGTCACCAGCGCAGCATCGGCAGCGGCGACAGGGGGTGGATGAGGGCGCGCCGCCAGGTCAGCTCCACCAGCCGCGCGTGGAAGCCCGCGTCGGGCCAGCGCTCGGTGAGCCGGGAGTAGGCCGAGTATCGCAGCCCGAAGCGGCGCGCGCCCAGGGTGACGTCGACGGTGTCGGCCCGGCGGAACAACTCCACCGCCTCGGCGGGCCCGCCCGCGGCGCGCAGCCGGTGGTGATCGCGGATCATGGCGCAGACCGGGTCCGTCAGGTCCTCGCGCCCCGCGGCGATGAGCCACTCGGTGGCCAGCGCGCACGACGGCTCGAGATAGTCGAAGGTGCCCGCGGCCCAGATGCCGAGATCGTGGAAGGCGGCCGCGGTCCGGAACTCCTCGCGCTCGCTCGGCGGCGCCCCGGCGGCGCCGGTGCGCGCGAACAGCAGGTCCGCGATGGCGAGGACCCGCAGGATGTGGTGCACGTAGGCTTTGCGGTCGGCGCCCAGCGCGGTGTCCCACGGGGCGAGGCGCCGCGCGAGATCGTCTTCCAGTGCACCGTAGGGTTGCGCCACCATGTAACTCCGAACTCCGACCACCCCGATAGCCGCCGCGTTGCGCGGCACTACCATTCCCGCGTAAATCATTCGGGCAGAACGGACAACAGTCCAGCTACGTTTGCGCGTGTCGCGCGCGGCACGCCGGTTTTGATGACCGGTGTGTGAGCATCGGTTTCACAGGTGTGCGCGAATCGACTATGAATGGCGTGTGCCGTTCACACGTGTGGTCACCCGTCTGCCTTCGCGAGCCCTGGGCGGTGGTCTGCGATGACCGTCGAGAATCCCGTCGAGGACGACGTCAGTCAGCTCGCCCAGCGAGTGGAACGCGCTCGCGGGCGGCTCGCCTACCAGTTCGACCCGGCACTGACCGACTCGCTCTCGGAAGAGGAACTGCGCGCCGAACGCGAACTGGCCGAACGTATCCGCGAACAGGATCGAGAACAGCGCTGGAAGAACATCCAGGCGGCGGCCACCGCCTCGGACCGGGCCCGGCAGACCAACGAAGCGATCGAGAAGGCCGACATGCGAGATCTCCTGCTCGCCAGAAAGGCGATTGCCGCCCAGCGCCGGGAGTCCAGCCCGCACGCGAAACTCGCGTCGCTGTACCGGCACCGGTCGTGGTCGCTGCGCGCGCTGGCGGGCGTGGTCGGCGCGGGCATGCTGTGGTCCGCGGTCAACGTCCAGCACAACATCGCGCCCGGCGGCCCCTCGGATCCGCTGTACTGGTTCAGCTACCTGCTCGAGGCGATGATCAGTGTCTGCCTCATCATCATCATGGTCGGCACGAACAAGGTCGCGGAGTGGGGTGTCATCGACAACCGCAGGCAGGTCGCGCTCGCCGAGATCGCGCTGCTCGGGCTGACGGTCACCCTGAACACCTATCCCTATGTGCGCGAGGGCCGCTGGTACGACGCGGCGGTGCACGCGGTCGCGCCGGTCATGATCGGTGTGGCGCTGCTCATCCACGACGCGGCCAGCGCCCGGTACGGCCTGGCGATCACCCGCGCCACCAGCCAGGTCCGCGACCTGCCCGACCCGGCCGAGCAGCTGCTCAACCGCGTTCCCGAGACGGGCCCCCGCCTCGAATACCAGCCGCCGAGCCTCACGACCGCGCCCGCAGCACCGGCTTTCGAGCCCATCTCGGTGCGTGACGTGCCCAAGCCCGACTACGCGGCGGCCGCCGCGCCCACCGAGAAGCGCAAGCGTTTCGGCATCAGCAAGCCGTCCGGCAGCGAGAAGGCGAGCAAGAACGGCAGCGCCCGCACCGCCAAGACCGAGCCGGTGTCCCGCCCCGGCGCCGCGGCGCCCAAGGCCGAGGCCCCCGGGGCCCCCGCGGCCGCCGCGGAACCCACTCCGCGCAAGAGCGCGATCTCCGATATCGAGGCCCGGGTCGAGAAGGCGTTCGCGGAGGCGAACTTCGGCTACGAGCCGATCGAGCCGGTCAGCGTCTACGACACCGGCCAGTTCCGCATCGCCGAGAGCCTCGAACAGGAACTCAACGCCATGCGCGAGGCCCGTCGCCAGGCCCGTAAGGAGCGCGCGGGCTCCTGAGCGGGTCGCTCCGCCGACACGAGACGGGGCCGGCCGGACACGATGAGTGTCCGGCCGGCCCCGTTCGTCGTGGACCGGGTCAGCCGAACAGGCCGCCGACGCCGGCCTCCTGGCCGCCGCCCGTGCCGCCGATGAACCCGCCCGGGGGGAGTTCGGAGGGCTGGACGATGACGAACCCGCGCCCGGAGAACGACAGCGTGGTGCCCTCGCCGGTGCTGCGGCCCATGACCAGCCTGCCGAGGCCGAAGGAGTCGTTGCGCTTGATGCCGGTCTGCAGGCTCGACGACCAGGCGACCGCCGCCTGCGGGTCGGCGTAGGTCGGCTGGTCGACGTTGAGGACGACGGGGGTGCCGTGGGTCGTGATGGCGATCCGGCCGCGGCCGGTGAACACGCAGTTGAACAGGCCCGCGTTGGAGGCGTATCCGGCCGCGCCCTGGACCCGCTTCACGTCGTAGCGCAGCGAGGAGTCGAAGGCGAGCACGTTGGACCCGTTGATGGTCAGCCCGTCGCTGCCGTCGAGGTCGATCAGGTGCACGTCGGAGGCGCTGTTGGCCAGGAACAGGTCGCCGCGGCCGGAGACCTTCATCAGCGGGACGCCCTCGCCGGTCAGGTGCTGCCGGATCGCGCGGCCGATGCCGCCGGAACCGAGCGCCTGGAACTGCAGTTCGCCCTGGTAGGCCACCATCGACCCGGCGCGCGCCATCACCTCCCCGTTGAGGCCGACCTTGATCATCTTCCCGCCCTGCTTGTGGATGCCCTGGCCGTGGACTTCGGCGTGGAGGGGGTCGAACAGATCGCTGTGCACGGGGAACGCTCCTTGCTGCGCGGAGGACGAGGGGGCCGTCCGAGGGGGGACGGCGGGCGGGGGCGGCGCACCCTGGGGGTACGGCGGCGGCTGCCCGGTGTCGAAGTACTGTCCCGCGGGCACCGTCGCGGGCGCGGGGAACTGGGGGTTCGGACCCGGAGGGGGTTGCGCCGCCGGGGGATACGGGGTCGTCGGCGCGGGAGGCGGCGGTTGCCGGATCGGCGCGCGGCGGGTCTCGGCGATCCGCGCGGGGTCGGGGGCGGGCGGCGCGGGGGCCTGCGCGGGCGGCGCGGGCTCGGGTTCGTCGTCGATCCGCACCCCGAAGGCGGTCGCGATGCCGGCGAGGCCGTCGTCGTACCCCTGGCCGACCGCGCGCACCTTCCACGCGCCCGCGCGCCGGTAGATCTCGACGCACACGACCCCGCTCTCGGTGGTGAGACCGGAGATCGGGAAGGTCAGGGTCTGCCCGGCCGCGGCGATGGTGGCGGTGAGGGTGCCCGCGCCGGCGAAGGCGGCCGGGCCGCGGCCGTCGAGGCTCGCGGTGACCACCACCGTGTCCACGTCGGCGGGGACCGCGGAGGTCACCACGTCGACGACGTCGGGGCCGCCGTTGCCGTGCCGGTAGGTCACCCCGGGCGCGGCGGGCTGGTTGAAGAAGACGAAATCGGCGTCCGAGCGCACGCTGCCCCCGGCACCCAGCAGCAGGGCGGACACGTCGACCGGCGCCGAACAGCTGACGGTGATCCGCAGCTGTTCACCCGGTGCGGGCCGGTTCTCGCCACGAGACAAGGTGGTCACGACCTCGATAGTGCCGCGCCCGCGGGCGGCGCGCCAACGTGCCGGGTCCGGGCGGGTTGTGGAGTTGGTGTGGATTCCGCTGACACCCGTTACAGAAGCGGCTCGCCTGATTAGGCTCGCGCACATGAGCAGTGCGGTTCACGGATTCACCGACGACGCCTTGGGCGACCTGGACGCCGTCGGGGTGGCCGCGGCATTGCGATCCGGCCAGGTCGGCCGGGCCGAGGTGCTCGAGGCCGCGATCGCGCGCACGCGGCTGGTCGATCCGGCGCTGGACGCGGTGCAGGTGGCGTGTTTCGACCGGGCGCGCAGCGCGCCGGAGACCTCGGGGGTCTTCGCGGGTGTGCCCGCGTTCGTCAAGGACAACACCGATGTCGCCGGCCTGCCGAGCTGTCACGGCTCGGCCGCGTTCACGCCCCACGACGCCTCGACCACCAGCGGGCCCGCCGCGCAGTTCCAGCACTCCGGGGTCGTGGTGCTCGGCAAGTCGACGCTGCCGGAGTTCGGGCTCACCGCCAGTACCGAGTTCGTCGGCCGCGCCCCCACCCGCAACCCGTGGAATCCGGAGTTCTCCGCGGGCGCGTCCTCGGGCGGGTCGGCGGCGCTGGTCGCCGCGGGCGCGGTGCCGATCGCGCACGCCAACGACGGCGGCGGCTCGATCCGCATCCCGGCCGCGGCCAACGGCCTGGTCGGGCTGAAGGTGACCCGCGCCCGGCTGCTGGATCAGCCCGGCGCGCGGTCGCTTCCGGTGAACCTGGTGACCGAGGGCGTGGTCACCCGGTCGGTCCGCGACACCGCGCACTACCTGGCGGCGGTGGAGGGTTACCGGCCGAACCGGTCGCTGCCCGCGGTCGGCCTGGTGGAGGGGCCGAGCGCCCGCCGGGTGCGTATCGGCCTGATCCGCCACGACGTGTTCGGCCGCGAGGTGCATCCCGACACCGGCGCCGTGCTCGACTCGGCGGCGGCGGTGTTCGGCGGACTGGGGCACGAGATCGTGCCGATGCGCCTCGATGTGGATCCGCGTTTCGCCGAGGACTTCAAGCTGTACTGGGCGGCCATGGCGGCCGCGATGACGTTGTCGATGCGGATCGGGCATCGCGGCTGGTTCGACGCCTCGCGGCTCGACCCGTTCACGCGCGGCCTGATCGGTCTGGTCCGCAGGCATCCGCTGGCGCTGGTGCCCGCGGCGCGGCGGCTGCGTGCCGCGCGGTCGATCTACGACGCGCACTTCCGCGACGTCGACGTGCTGCTCACCCCGGTGCTGTCGCACCCGGTGCCGCGGATCGGTGAGCTGGCGCCCGGTCAGCCGTTCGAGGACCTGTTCGCCAAGCTCGTCGACTACGTGGGCTTCACGCCGCTCAACAACGTCGGCGGCGGGCCGGGTATCGCGGTGCCGCACGGCCTCACCGCGGCCGGCCTGCCGGGCTCGGTGCAGCTGGCCGCGAAGTGGGCCGACGAGCGCACGCTGCTCGACCTGGCCTATCAGCTGGAGGCGACGAGCCCGTTCCCCCGCATCGCCGACCGGCCGACCCGGGTGCGCCGCAGCGCCTGAACCGGGTCAGAAGTACCGCAGCTGGATGTAGGCCCAGGCCAGGGTGGTCGAGAAGGCCGTGGTGACGATGCCGTAGCGGGTGAAGTGCCAGAAGCTGATCGGATGACCGCCGCGCCGGGCGATGGCCAGCGCCACGATGTTGGCGCCCGCCGCGACCGCGGTGCCGTTGCCGCTGAAGTCGGCGCCGAAGGCGAACGCCCACCACAGCGCCTCGCTGTGTCCCGGATCGGTCGTGCCCGCGACCAGTTCCTCCACGACCGGCGCCATCGTGGTGGTGTAGGGGATGTTGTCGATGAACGCGGCCACCACCGCCGACCCGAACAGCAGCACCGTCGCCGCCAGCGCGGGATCGTGACCGAAGGCGCCGACCGCGGCGGCGCCGAGCCGGTCGATCACCCCGGTGTGCACCAGCCCGGCGACCACCACGAACAGGCCGAGGAAGAACACCAGGGTGCCCCACTCGACCTCGCGCAGGACCTCCTCGACGTCCAGGTCGGCGACCAGCAGCATGGCGCCGGCGCCGAGCAGCGCGACGATCGAGGGCGCGACGTGCAGCACCGAGTGCAGGGCGAATCCGGCGATCATCAGCGTCAGGATGATCAGCGCCCGCGCGAGCAGACGGGGGTCGGTGATGGCCTCGCGTTCGCGCAACGCGCGCACCTGGACCGGATCGGCAGGCGGCAGGCGCAGCTCGCGCCGGAACAGCAGGGGCGTGCAGGCCACGAACAGCACGAAGACGACCGTGACGGCCGGGGCCATGTGGACGAGGAAGTCGTTGAAGCTCAGGCCCGCCCGGCTGCCGATGATGATGTTGGGCGGATCACCGACGAGGGTGGCCGCGCCGCCGATGTTGGCGGCCAGCACCTCGGCGATGAGGAAAGGCTGTGCGGGGAAACGCAATCGGTCGCACACGACGATCGTCACCGGGGCGACGAGCAGGATGATGGTGACGTTGTCGAGCACGGGGGAGGCCACGGCGGTGATGGCCATGAGCATCACCATCAGCCGTAAGGGCCTGCCGCGGGAGCGTTTCGCGGCCCAGACGGCCAGGTAGTCGAAGAGCCCGGTCTGCTTGATCACCCCGACGACGACCATCATGCCCAGCAGCAGGAAGATGACGTTCCAGTCGATGCCGACGTGCGCGTCGTAGAAGATCCGCTCGCCCGGGATCAGGCCGAGCAGCGCGAGGACGCCCGCGGCGACGAGCACCACCCTGACCTTGTGCGCGCGCTCGGTGGCGATGAACCAGAACGCCACCACGAAGACCGTCACCGCCAGCAGCTGCGCCATGGCGGGCCGTCAGCCGCCGGGACCGGCCCGCGCGGTCCGGATCCGGGGGCTCATGGGCGGTCCCGCCCGGTGGCCAGCGCGTCGACGCGGCGCTCGAGGTGGGCCAGGCGATCGGCCGTCGACCGGCGGCGCAGCAGGTCGGCCAGCTCGTCGGCCTCGTCGGGGTCGAGGGTGATCGCGGCGGCGGGCTCGTCCTCGTCGCCCGCCGTCACCAGCAGCTGCCTGCGTCCCGAGCGCTCGGTCAGCAGGGTGATCAGGTCCCCGGACCGGGTGCGGCAGCGGTGGATCACGGCCTGGCCGGGAACGGTGGCGCGGTCGGTGTCCATTCCGGGTGGCTCCTTCCCTGGCGGTGGCGTGCTCCCATCGTGTGCGGCGGGCTCGCGGCACACCATCCGGTCGCGCACCCATTCCGCGGGGGTGGTGACATGCAGGGCGCGGAATGGGTGTCCGACCCGATGGACAACCGGCTCGCCGGCCGACAGACTGCAGGCATGCCCCGTCCGACCAGCGGAAAGACCGTCCTGCGCCCGCGCGAGCGCACGCCGGCGCGGGCGCTGTTCCGCCGGATCGTGCTGATCAACGGCGCGGTGTTCACGCTCGGCACGCTGGTTCTCGCGCTGTCTCCCGCGACGGTGTCGGCGCGCGTGCGCCTGACCGAGATCCCGGTGCTGCTGATCGGGCTGGCGGTCATGCTGACCGCGAACGCCCTGCTGCTGCGGTCGAGCCTGGCGCCGCTGGACGGGCTGACCGACTCGCTGCGCCGGGTCGATCCGCTCGCGCGCAACGGCAGGCTCAGCGCGCCGCCCTCCGGCGACCTGGCCACCGTCATCGCCGCGTTCAACGGGATGGTCGACCGGCTGGAGCGCGAGCGCAGCGCCGCGAGCGCCTCCGCCCTCGCCGCGCAGGAGGGCGAGCGGCAGCGGATCGCGCGGGAACTGCACGACGAGATCGGGCAGAGCCTGACGGTGGTACTGCTCTCGCTCAAGCAGGTCGCCGACAACGCCGAACCCGCGACCGCGGACCGGGTGCGGGCCGTGCAGGAGACCGTGCGCGGCTGCCTGGACGAGGTCCGCGGGATCGCGCGGCGGCTGCGGCCGGGTGTGCTCGAGGACCTGGGTCTGGCCAGCGCGCTGGCGGCGCTGTGCGGCGAATTCGCCGACAGCACCGGCATCGAGGTGGCGCGCGGCATCGACCGGCCCGCCGCGCCGCTGCCCGCCGACGTCGAGCTGGTCTGCTACCGGGTCGCCCAGGAGGGCCTGACCAACGTCGCCCGCCACGCGGACGCCTCCGACGTGCGGCTCGGCCTGCGCGACCACGGCGACCGCATCGAACTGTCCGTCAGCGACGACGGCCGCGGCGGCGTGCGGGCCGCCGGGGCCGGGATCCGCGGGATGCGCGAACGCGCCCTGCTGGTCGACGCCACGCTGACCGTGACCTCACCGCCCGGCGGCGGCACCACGGTGCTGCTGTCGGTGCCCTGTCCCGATCGAGGGGGAGCGCTGTGACACCCGCCCGGATCCTGCTCGCCGACGACCACGCGCTGGTCCGCTCCGGCCTGCGCCTGATCATCGACGCCGAACCGGACCTGCGGGTCGTGGCCGAGGCGGGCAACGGGTACGAGGCCGTGCAGCGCATGGCCGACACCCCCGTCGACCTGGCCATCCTCGACATCGCCATGCCCCGGATGACCGGCATCCAGGCCGCGCGCGAGATCCGGCGCAACGACCCGCACGCGCGCATGCTGATGCTGTCGATGTACGACAACGAGCAGTACTTCTTCGAGGCGCTGCGCGCGGGCGCGTCGGGCTATGTGCTCAAGTCGGTGGCCGACCGGGACCTGCTCGAGGCCTGCCGCGCCACGCTGCGCGGGGAGCCGTTCCTGTATCCCGGGGCGGTGACCGCGCTGGTCCGCGACTGGCTGGGGCGGATCCGCCAGGGGCAGGAGCCGCCGGAGAGCCTGCTCACGCCGAGGGAGGAGGAGGTGCTCAAGCTGATCGCGGAGGGCAACTCCGCCAGGGAGATCGCCGCCGAGCTGGTCATCAGCGTCAAGACGGTCGACCGGCACCGGGCCAACATCCTGCAGAAACTGGGGCTGCGGGACCGGCTGGCGCTGACGCGCTACGCGATCAGGGCCGGCCTGCTCGAACCGTGAGGGTCAGTGGGCGCGCCGGGCGATGTTGATCGGCCGCAGCCGGCCGGGGCTCTCGGTGCCCGCCGAGAACGCCCAGTGCCCGCCGTGCCAGTCCGGGTACTCCGCCTGCCATCGGGCCACCAGCCGCGCGTCCTCGAGCGCGGCGACCGGCCCCGCGGAGCCGGTGTACTGCAACCGCTCGTAGCGGTGCCTGGTGACGGTGTCGACGCTGACGACCGTGATGGGGGACATGGATTCGAGACCTCCTGCCGGAGCGGGGTGACCGCTCGGTTGAGAGTATGCCGCCGTCCCGGCTACCGCGCGGCGAGTTTTGAAAATGCAGTACTTCTAATTTTTCCGTCAGCGGGCCGGGCATGCTGGAAGCATGAGCTTTTCCGGCGACCATGTCCGCGCCTTCGCGCTGTCCCTGCCCGGCACCACCGAGCAATTCGCCTGGGGCATGCCGATCTTCCGGGTCGCGGGCAAACTGTTCCTCACCCTCCCGGAGTCGGAGACCTCGATGGCCGTGCGCTGCCCCGTCCTCGACCGCGACGAACTCGTCCGCGCCGAACCGCACAAGTTCTGGATCGCCCCGCACGAAGCCGCCAACGCGTGGGTCCGCGTCCACCTGCCCGCGCTCGACGACACCGACGAACTCGAGGCCATCGTCCGCGACTCCTGGACCCAGGCCGCCCCGCGAGAGCTGCTGCCGGAGTGAGCGGCCCGTCCGTTCCCGGCGCCCCCGCGGTGCCGGTCCGTCACCGTTGCAGGGCCGCGCGCATGCCCGGCCAGGCGTTGCGGAGGTCCTCGGCCCAGTAGCCCCAGGAATGGGTGCCCGAGGGGCGGAAGTCGAAGGTGGCCGGGATGCCGAGTTCCGTGAGGCGATCGCGGAGCTGGCGGGTGCACACGGCGGCGACGCCGTCGAGGCCGCCGCCGACGACCATCTGGTCGGCCAGGGTGTAGAGATCGTCGTCGATGCCGGGGCCGTCGAGGGTGTCCAGCGGGCCGGGCAGCCCGTTGCCGGTGGAGACGTAGATGCTCACGCCGCGCAGGCGTTCGGCGTGCAGGTAGGCGTCGTTGTCGGCCCACGCGGGCGCGTCGGGCGGGCCCCACATGTTGGCGGCGTCGCCGTGGCGGACCGAGACCACCGTGTGCACCATCGCCCGGCCCGCCGGGTCCGAGGTGCGCACGCAGCCGCTGAAGGCCCCGATCGCGCGGTAGCGGGCGGGGTCGGCGGCCGCCAGGCGGAACACCGCGGGACCGGCCATGGAAGGCCCGGCCAGGCCCGCGATCCCGGTGCCGTGGAAGGCCGCATCGATCACCGGCGCCAGTTCGGCGGTGAGGAACGTCGACCACCGGTTGCGCCCGAGGACGGGGTCGTCGGCCCGCCAGTCGGCGAAGAACGAGCCCTGTCCGCCGATCGGCATCACCACGGTGACCTGTTCGTCCCGGAACAGCGCGGCGGCATCGGTCCGGGTGAACCAGTTGTTGCCCGCGCGCCAGTCGCCCGCGTCGGGCAGGCCGCCGTCGACCCCGTTGAGCAGGTACAGCACGGGCGCGGGCGCGTCCGGGTCGGCGGCGGGCAGCACGGCCGCCGGCACGGTCCGGTCCATCGCCGCGGAGTACACCGTGAGTTCGACGAGCCCGTCCGCGCCGCGCTCGGCCGAGACCACGTGCGAGCCGTCGGGCGCGGTCGTCGCCCGCGGCCCGCCGGGCTCGGCCCACGCGATCGGCGCGGCCACCACGAGCGCCACCGCCAGCAGCGCCGTCCACGACCGGCGAACAGTCATGACCTACCTCGACGTCCTCGAACCGCTGGGAGTCAACAGCCTGGCGCATCGGCGCGCCGCCGGGACGGTTTCGGCCGGGATCGGGACGTGTCCCAGCGAAACGGCCCCGGTTTCGGGATCCACCACATCCCGCGCGCCGCCGGAATCGGTGGGTGTCGAAAACCCTTGTCGCGGATAGGATCTGGTTGTGCATCCGGCTATCGCAAGACTGGACCACCTGCTCGCCGCACAACGGCCGACTCTCCACGCGACCCTGTCCCCGCCCGCCACGGCGGCGGAACTGGACGCGATCGAAACGCGCTTCGGGCTCACCCTGCCCCCGCTCCTGCGCGAGTTGCTGGCCTGGCGCAACGGTCAGGATCCCGAATACGAACAGTGCCTGGTGGAGTATTGGGCCCTCATGTCGACCACGATGATCACCGCCGCGCTGGCCGACATGCTCTGGCTCGTCGAGAACGACGACTTCGGCAACCTGTGGGGCCCGGACTGGGTCCCGTTCCTGCAGAACATCTACGGCGACTATGTCTGCGTCGACCTGCGTGGCGGATTCGGCGGCGTGCCGGGCCAGATCGTGGAGTTCAAGCACGAGGACGACCAGCGTCACGTCACCTATCCCTCGCTGGAGGCGTGGCTCGAGACGGTGGTCGACGCGCTGGAGGCGGGCATCCTCGTCTACGAACCCAGCCAGGTACCGAGCTGGGAGCCTGCCGATTTCGCGGTGTACGAGTCCTTCATCGCCGCGCGGAATCCCGGCTATCCGACCTCGCACTACGTCTGGTGACCGCCCGCCCGTTTCCTGCGGTAACCGTGTTACCGTGGGTCGCGGCGATGCGGGTGAGGAGTGGGTAGGGGGTTCTGGAGTGGCGTGGACGATGCTCGAGGACGAGCGGGAGGCCGAGCGCAGGCCCCTCGCCCTCGGTGGCAGACCGATGTCGCAGCCGCTGCGGGACGTGCGCGCCCTTGCCCAGCGGCTGGCCGCCCGGCTGGACGATCGGGTGTTCCCCTGCGGCGACGGGCCGCACGCCGGCGTCGTCGCCCTGGCCCGCTACTGTCTCGAACTCGCCGTCGCCGCGCTGGACGGCGGCGAGATCCCGCCCCGCATGCCCCGGGTCGAACAGGCCGCGGCGGGGTGGGCGCGCGAGGGCGTCTCGATCGAGATCGTCCAGCGCGCCGTCCACACCGGGTTCCGGATGATCCTCGATCTGGTCGGCGCCACCGAGGCGCGCGGGCCCGAGGATCAGCGCGATCTGATGGACGGCGTGCGGCTGATCCTGGCGGTTCTCGACACCGTGAGCACCGCGGTCGCCACCGGTTACGTGCGGGAGCTGAGCACCCGCCCGGAGGCGGCGAACGCCGTCGTGCGGCCGCTGGTGTCGGCGCTGCTCGGCGGGTACGCCACCAACAGCCTGGCCAGGGAGTGCGGTGTCGCGCTGGCGGCCGACTACGCCGTGCTGGCCGTCCACGTCGCGCCGCCGGAGCTCGACCGCCCCGGCTACGACGCCGATACTCTCGCGGCGGGCACCGTCCACCGGTTGCGTTCGGCGCTGACCGCCCATCTCGGCCGGGCGCCGCTGGCGGCGCTGAGCGAGCGCGGCGGCACCGTGCTGCTCCCGGACGGCGAGCGGGTCGACGCCGTCTCCGACGATCTCGCCGTCGCGGCGCAGACTCCGGTCACCACCGCGGTGGTGCGCGCCGGGCGCGACGCGATTCCCGAGGCGGTCGAGCAGGCGCACCGGCTGCTCGACGCGGCGGTCGCGCTCGGCCTGCACGGCGGGCCGCACCGCTTCGACGAGATGGCGCTCGAGTACCAGATCACCCGTCCCGGGCCCGCGCTGGACCGGCTGGCCGCCATCCTGGGCCCGATCGCGGAGTTCCCCGATCTCATGGACACCCTGCGCGTGCACCTCTCGCACGACCTGACCCGGCGTACCACCGCCCGCAGGCTCCAGGTGCACACCAACACCGTCGACTACCGGCTGCGGCGGATCGCGCAGCTCACGGGGTTCGATCCCACCGCGAGCGCGGGCGCCTGGACGTTGCGCTCGGCGCTGATCGCGCACACCGCCACCGGCCCGCGGCTCGGCTGAGCGGGCCCTCCGGCGGACGCGCGGGGCGGCGCCGAGATCGGGCAGCCGTGGCGGGACCCGGTGTCCGAGCGGGTGATCGCGCTACCCGACGCTCCGGCGCAGGCCGCCCCGCGCGGGCGGCACCGGGTTCCCGGCAGGCGGTAGCGGTTCGTCGTCGCGAGCCCAGCGCCTGCCGCGCAGGGCCGCGCGCTCCTGGGCGGTCATCCCGCCCCAGATGCCGTGCGGTTCCTCGGCGTCGAGGGCGTAGTCCCGGCAGGCGTCGAGCACCGGGCAGCCGAGGCAGATCTGTTTGGCGTCGAGGACCTGGATGTGGATGCTGTCGAGCCGGTCGTCGTGACCGGGGAAGAAGGTGTCGGAATCCATGTCGCGGCAGCGGGCCCGCAGCTGCCAGTCCCAGGAGTCGGCCATGGGCGGGGGCAGGATCGGTGTGTGCCGGGAACGAAAGACCATGGGACTGCGGCTCTCTGTGTGATGGCGGGGCACGGCGGACTCACCCCTGCGGCATGGGCAGCGGCACGACCACCCCGAAGGGCAACGTGACACTCGGCTGCTCGGCGGGGGTGCTCGGGGACCGCGGCTCCGGGTCGGCCTGCGGGGTCTCCTCGGCCGGGCCCTCGCACAGCAGCCCGCAGTAGACCGGTCCGACCACGGGCAGCGACACCAGCACGGTGGGCGCGGGGGTGGCCGCGGGGGCGTCGGCCGCCATCTCCTCGAGCGGCAGCGGCCGCGCGTCCTGCGCCGGGCCGGAGACCAGGACCGTGGTGCCCGGCGTCGGCACCGGCGCCGAGCCGCTCACCTCCGGAATCGGCTGTGGCAGGACGGGTCCCGGCGTCGCGGTGCCGGTCCGGTAGGTCTCCGACCAGCGCAGGACGTCGGCGGCGTAGGAGCCGGAGTAGTTGTAGCGCAGCACCGCCCGCTGCTGGGCGGCGAGGTCGCGCAGGTCCGCGCCATCGGCGCACAGGTAGCGGGCGGCGGCCAGCGTGGCGTCGAAGACGTTGTGCGGGTCGGCGACCCCGTCGTCGTTGCCGTCGGCGGCGTAGCGGCTCCAGGTGCTCGGCAGGAACTGCATGGGTCCCAGCGCCCGCACGTAGCCGCCCGCGGCGTCGGGGATGATCTCGTTGCCGGGCAGGGTGCCGTCGAGCGCCGGTCCGTAGATCGGGCGCAGCGTGGTGCCCGCGTCGTCGACCGATCCGCCGAACGCGTGCCCGGACTCGATCCGCCCGATGCCCGCGAGCAGGTTCCAGCCGACGTGGCAGTCGGGCCGGGTGGTGGCCATGGTCAGTTCGGCGTTGCGGTAGGCCGCCAGCACGATCTGGGGGATGCCCGCGACGCCACCGCCGGTGGCGGTGCCGTCCGGCAGATCCGGGATGGTCTCGCGCACCGGGGCAATGGCATTGAGTGTGCGGGGTGCGCCCACCTGGACCGGCAGCAGGCCGACGGCGGTGGACAGCTGTTCCTCGGCGAGCGGCGCCGGCGTGAGCCGGTCCGCCGGGGCCGCCTGGGACCCGGTGACCAGCAGGCCCGCGGCCAGGACGGCCACGGCGGTGATCGGTGCAGTACGCATGGAACTCTCCGACAGTCGCGAATCGACAAACACGCGGACGTCGAGCGCGGCGAACCGGCCGCGTCGATGCGCCCACCATTATGTTACTGAAGATTCTCGCCAAGTGGCACGCTTTCGGCCGTAGATAACGCCTGTAGAGCGAATTCCAGCGCGACATATGTTTCCAGCGCTTCGGAGCAATTCGCGCGAAACGCCGCGGGCCCGGCTCGCCGTGGGGAGCGCCGGGCCCATTCGCGGGTGGTCAGCGGGCCTGCGGGCGACCGATCATGGTGGTCTCCAGCAGCTGGGCGACGGTCTGCTGCGGGCAGAAGGCGTCGGAGAAGGCGCGACCGAGATCGACGACCAGGCTGAAACCCGCGTGCACCAGGATCCGGGCCGCGCCGGCGGAGAACTCCGTCCTGGCCGCGACCACCAGCTTCGCCCACTCGGCGACGATGAGATGTTGCAGATGCCGCAGCGTCACCTGGTCCGGGGCGTCGACGTGGCCGAGTTCGGCGTAGTAGACGAAGGTCAGCGCCCGTTCGTTGAAGGAACCCGCGACGTAGAGGTCGATGAGGGTGCCCAGCGCGGCGGCCGGGCTCGGGGTCGCGGCCGTCGCGGCGGGAATCGCCGCCGACATGCGGTCGGCCACCCGGCGGAACGCGGCGGTGAGCAGATCGCTCTTGCTGCGGTAGTACCGATACACCGCCGACGCGGCCGAGAGTTCCGCGGCGCCCGCGATGTCCTCCATGCTGACGTTCGGGTACCCGCGCTGGTGGAACAGTTCGATGGCCTCGCGCAGCAGCACCTCGTGCTTGAACGTCTGCGGCAGCACACCCTCCCCGGGTGCCTGGACCGTGCGGTCGGGCGACAGGTCACCGCGGATCAGCGCCCACGCCGCCGAACGCAGCAGCTGGGCCAGCGATTTCGCGGGCAGGTGCGCGTGATGGTCGCCGATGGAGGAGATCACCGAGAAGACCGCCACCGCCCGGACCGCGCGGTCGTGGCCGTGCAGGTCCGGGCGGACCTCGCCGATCAGCCGCCGCAGCGCGGCGATCGCGGTGGCGAACTCGGTGTCGAAGGCCTCACGGTCCGCGGGCTCGAGATAGCGCCGCTCCCACCGGGTCAGCGCGACGAGCGGGCGATTCGCGATCGTCTCGGTCACGATGGCGGTCACGACGTGGTCGAGGCGTCGGTCCGGGGGCCAGCCCGCCGCCTCGTCCGGCAGCACGACCGCGCCGCCGGCCAGGCTCGCCAGCCGGAACAGTTCCTCCTTGAACAGCGCGTACTTGCTGGGGAAATGCCGGTAGAGCGCGGCGGAACTGAGATCGAGCCTGCGCGCGATGTCGTCCATGCTCACGCCGTGATAGCCGTGCGCGCCGAAGGCCGCCGCGGCCTCCGCGGCGATCTGGGCGCGCCGGTTCTTCGGCCGGCGCCGCACCGGCCGGTGCGGCGCCGCGTGCGAGGTCGCCCGGTCGGGGATCACTGCGGTGTCGTCTGTGCCAGCGGCGAATTCAGCTTCTCCACCAACCATCGGTCCCCGCTCTTGCGTAGCCACAGCACCATCGACAGCTGACCCGCGGCGGGCTTGTGCTGGGTGCCGAGGCTCGACACGCTCTGGCCGACCACCACGATGGCCTCGGCGGACTCGGTGTCTCCCTCGCGGATGGCGCACTGGACGTCGGTGACCTTGGTGGTCACCTCGCCCTGCTCGAGCACCTGCCTCAATTCGGTGCTGGTCGACTCGAACTGCTTGCGCCAGTCCCCGGTCGCGCCGTCGAGCACCGCCTTGAAGTACTTGTCGAGGTTCTTGCTGTCGTAGTCGGCCAGCACCGGCGCGTACCCACAGGCGGCCTCGCGTGCCTCCTCGTGCGCGGCGATCAGCCCGCGGTGCTCGCGGTCCTGCAGGAACAGGGCGACGCAGCCCGCGCTGGTCGCGGCGAGGGCCACCGCGACGGCCGCGCCGGCCGCCACCTTGGTCCGGCGGCCGAACGCGAACCGGGGGAGACGCCGCCCGGCCGAGGCCGGGTCGCCGGCCGGGTCCGCCACCGGGACATCGCTGGTGTCGGGGTCCGCGGACGCGGGTGCCTCCTTGTCCAGCGCGACGCTCACCTCGGGCGCGGCGTCCGTCTCGGCCGGGTCGGCGGCCGCCCCGGAACCGGCGGTCCCCGCCCCGGGCGCCGCGTCCGTTTCCGGTGTCGCGGCGTTCTTCTCGCCGGGGTCCGGTGTCGTGTCGTTGTCGCTCATGGGGTCGTCTTTCATCTCGGCGCGGGGACCGCGGGCTGGGACAGTTCGTTGCCGGTCACGCCGGGCGGCGGGCCGGAGCCGTTGTCGGGGCCCGCGGGCCGCGGCGCGTTGGCCGAACCGCGCACCTGGAGGGCGGGATCCGACGTCACGCAGTAGTTGTAGAGGCGCACCCGGGTGTCGGCCATGGCCGTGGTGGGGACCACCGGCACCGTGTCGTACTCGCAGACCGGGCGGGGCCACGGGTCGACCAGGGTCAGGTACTTGTCGCCGTGCACCGGGATACCGGCGGCTTCGGCGAACCTGCTCAGCGAGGGGAAGAGCACCTCGAGAGCGGGCTGGCGCAGCTTCGCCGAGCGGGTGATCGCGACGAAATTCGACACCAGGTTGTTGATGGGGTCCTCGGTCTCGGTGATGAAACCGTCGATCGTGGTCAGGTAGCCGGGGCCGTGCTCGAGCAGGTGGCGCAGCTCCTGGTCGGCGGCGGTGAACTGCTTGAACAGCGCGCTGCCCGCCGAGGTGAGGGTGCCGAGGTCGGGCTGGGCGTGGGACGTGGTCTCCGCGATCACCTGCAGGTTCTGGATCAGCTGCTCGGTCTGCGGCAGCAGATCGGTCAGGCCCGCCATGGCACGGCTCAGGCCGGAGATCATGTTGCGCAGGCGATCCGGGCCGCCGGCCAGCGCCTTGTCGAGCTCGTCGACGATGACGGTGAGTCGCGCCGGGTTCATGCCGCCGACCAGCCCGCTCATGTTGATGAGCACCGACTGCACCGCGACCGGGGTGGAGGTCTGCGCCCGGTCGATCGCCTCGCCGTCGGCCAGGTACGGTCCGGAGTCGCTGTCGGGCCGGAAGTCGAGGTACTGCTCGCCCGCGGCCGAGAGCCTGCCCACCGCGACGGTGCCGCCGCGCGGGATGCGGAAGCGCTCCTCGATGTCGGCGACGGCGGTCACGCCGTCGGAGGAGACCCGCAGGTCGGCGATGCGGCCGACGCGGGTGCCGCGGAAGTTCACGTCGCTGCCGGTGGTCAGCCCGCCGGACCCGGCCAGCTCGACGGTGACCCGGTAGGTCTTGCGCGCGGGATCGAAGCGCAGCACTTCGCTGCTCAGGTAGAGGCTGCCGAGCACGAGCACGACGATCAGGCCGATGTTGGCCACGGCGACGCGCCGCCGGACCAGCCATTGCCACAGAGGTGAGTTCATCGCGGTTGTTCCTCGGTCCGTGGTTCGGTCGGCGGTTGCTGGGTGGGGACCTGGGGCGGGCTGGTGACCCGGCCGAACACCTTGTTCAGGACCTGGGTGAGACTGCCGATGAACAGGCCCGCGTCCTTCAGTTCGGGCCAGCGGCTGCCCGCCGGGTCGCTCAGGGCGGTCACGTCGAGATAGGACAGGGTGGCCGCGACCGAGAGGGCGGGCCCCTCGGCGCTGGCCATCAGCGGCCCCTGCAACGCGTGCAGGCCGTTGAGCGCGCCGGTCAGGTCGTCACCCATCAGGGTGAAGCCCGACATCAGGTTCTGGATGCTCTGGAACAGGCTGACGAACTCGTCGCCGTTGGTGTCGGCGAAGTCGCCGAGCGCGTCCATGGTGATCGCGACCTTGTTGATCAGGTCGGTGATGGACTGGTTGTTCTCGGCGAACAGGCCGATCAGCTGGGGGAAGCTGTCGGCGGCCTGGCCCAGTTCCGCCTTGCGGCGGGCGAGTTCGCCGGTGAGGGTGTTGAGCCCGTGGAGGGTGGCGTCGAGGTCTCCGGTGCGCTGGTTGAGCGCCGCGATGACCGAGGTCATCTCGGTCACCAGGTGCTGCAACTGCGGCGCCCGGTCGGCGAAGATCGAGTTCATCTCCGCGGTGATCCGCGCGGCCTGGTTCAGGCCACCGCCGTTGAGCAGCAGCGCCACCGACATCATCAGCTGTTCGACCGAGGCGGCCGAGCCGGTCTTCTCGAGACCGATCCGGTCGCCCGGCTTCAGCATCGGCCCCGCCTCCTCGGCGGTGGGCAGGGTGAGCGCGACGAAGATGTCGCCGAGCGGGGTCGCCTGGCGCAGTTCGGCTCTCGTGCCGGTGGGCAGCTGGATGTCCTGGCGGATCTCCATCTCGACGTCGGCGAGGAAGGAGGTCGTCGAGACGTCGGTGACGATGCCGATGTCGGTGCCGCCGACCTTGACGTGCGCCCGGTCGGGCAGGTTCAGCGCGTCCGTGAAGGTCGCGTGCAGGGTGTACCCCGGTCCGCCGATGCCCGGTTCGGGCAGCGGCAGCTTGTCGACGGGCAGGGAGCAGGCGGTGGTGCCGGAGGCGAGCGCCACCGCGCAGGCGCCCGCGACGACTGTGGTGCGCAGGTTCATTTCGTCAATCCAAGGAGTGCGGCGGTGATCCCGAAGTCCGGGCCGAGGTCGGCGACCTTGCCGGTGCGGCAGCCGTCGAGGCGCATCTGCACCCGTTCGCAGAAGGTGGACAGGATCTCGCTGTCGACGATGATCTTGTCGAACAGGCCGTGCAGGCGCAGCGCCTGCTCGTCCCTGCTGACCGCGTTGTCGAAGTTCTGGAACATCAGCGGCGCGACGTCGACGATCTCGGTGAGGTTGCGGGCGTTGTCCCGCATCTGCTGGGTGATGGCGACGAAGCGGGTCAGCGCGCCGCCGAGCTGGTCGGCGTTGTCGCCGACGAGCGTCGCGGTGTTGGTGACGAAGTCGTCGAGCTGCTGGAGCACGGCCTGCAGGCCCGGCGACTGCTGCCCGAGCAACGCGGCCAGCTCGGTGATGCGGCCACTGAAATCGCGGACCGTCTGGTCGTTCTCGGCGATGATCTGGGTGATCTCGTTGAGCCGGATGATCGTGTTGGAGATCTGATCCTTGTTGGCGAAGGTCACCTCGAACGCCCCGGACAGCGCGTCCAGGGTCTCCCGCAGCTTGTCGCCGTTGCCGTCGAGCAGGGGGAACAGCACCCGGCTCGCCATCGGGCCGGTCTGGCTGTCGCCCTTCAGCGCGGCGCCGAGCTGATCGAAACTCTCCAGGATGCGGTCCAGCTCGACCGGGGTCCGGGTGCGCGCGAGCGGCAGATGGGCGTCGCGTTCGAGTTCCGGGCCGGTGCCGGAGTAGGCGGGGGCGAGCTCGACGTGCCGGTTGGTGATCAGCTGCGGCGAGATGAGCGCCGCGACCGCGTCCGCGGGCAGGCGGACGTCGGCGCGGATCGACATGATCACCTCGACGTAGCTGCCGCGCGGCGTGATCTTGGTGACGGTGCCGACGGGCACGCCGAGCACGGCGACCTCGTTGCCCTCGTACAGGCCGGCGACATTCTCGAAATCGGCGGAGATGGTGCGGCTTCCGCGTACCGCCTCGTCGCCGAACCGGGCCACGCTGTCGGGCACCAGCGAGCAGCCCGAGACCATGGCCACCGCGGCGGTGACCGCGGCGAACCGGCGGATGGTCACGCGTTTCATCAGTTGCACCCCTTCACGGCCTGCGCGAAGCACAGCCAGTTGTCCGGGAAGAGCCAGGGCGCGTAGATCTCGCCGTAGGGCCCGTTGCCCAGCGCGTTGTTGAACTGGCGGACGGTGACCGGCATGATCTCGTAGAGCCGGTCCAGGTTCTCCTTGTTCTTGGTCAGGCCCTGGGTCATCGTGTCGAGGTTGCGGATCAGCGGCTGGAGCTGTCCCTGGTTCTCGAGTCCCATGTCCTGCAGCAGTTTCGACAGCGCGGCGACGTTGTCGAGGAGCCGGGTCAGCAGCTGCTGGCGGGCCTGCACCGCCGCGCCGATGGCCTCGCCGCGGGTGAGCAGCAACAGCACGCTGTTGCGGTTGTCGGAGACCAGCTGCGAGACCTGGTCCATGTTCTTCAGCAGGGCGTCGACCTCGTCGCGGCGGGCGTTGATGACGTCGGCGAGCGAGCCGATGCTGTCGAGCGCCTGCACCGCGAGCGCGGGCGAGTCGCCCATCTGCCGGTTCAGCACGTCGAGGGCGGTCCGCAGCTTGTCGGCGTCGAGGCGCTCGATGCGCTCGAACGAGGACTTGTAGGTCGGGTCCTGGATGACCTTGGCCAGGTTGTAGGGAACGGTCGTGTTGGCCAGCGGAATCCGCTTGCCGGGCAGGCCGCTGCCGTCGCCGGGCTTCAGTTCGATGTGCAGGCGGCCGAGGATGGTCGACATCTTGATGCCCGCCTGCGCGTCGGGCCCGAGCTTCAGCTCGGAGCGCACGCGCATGGTCACCAGGACCTTGTCGTTCTCCAGGTCGACCGAGCGGACCTCGCCGACCTCGATACCCGAGACGTCGACGGTAGCGCCCGCGCGCAGGCCCGCGGCCTGCGCGAACTCGGCGCGGATGGTCTGGTCGCCGATCCGGATCTGGGCGAGCAGGACCGAGACGAACAGCAGCGCGGCCACCGAGACCGCGGCGATCAGGCCGAGCCGCAGATGCCGATTGCGGAAGAAGGCCTGGACAAGGCCGACGAGCGTGTTCATCGGCACACCTCCGAATGTGAGTTGCCGCCGACCTGCGAGAACATCCCCTCGGGCAGGACCACGCCCCACAGGGAGACGTCGAGGCTGCAGATGAAGGCGTTGCCGTAGGCGCCGTAGCTGGTGAACCGGGCGACGGCGTTGAGGAACTGCGGCAGTTCGACCGCCGAGCGATCGAGCGCCGCGCCGTTGGCCAGCAGCAGGTTGACGGCGGTGGTGGCGTCGCTCTGCGCCCTGCCCATGCCGGGCTTGACCTGGGCGACGATCGAGACGAGCGAGTCGGTCGCGACGGAGACCCGTTCGACGGAGCTCTCGAGATCCGTGCCCTGGGCGTAGAGACCGTCCATCAGGCTGCGGGTCTGGGTGATCAGCGTCTCCAGTTCGCCGTTGCGGTTGGCAAGGCCCGCCATGACCGAGCTCAGGTTGGTGAGCACGTCGCCGAGGATCTGGTCCCGGGACCCGAAGGTGGCGGCCAGCTCGGCGGCCTGGGTGATCAGCGCCGAGAGCGAGACCTGGTTGCCCTGCAACGCCTGGATCAGGGTCTCGGACAGGCTGTTGACCTGGTCGGGCTGGAGCACGCTGAACAGCGGCTCGAAGCCGGACAGCAGGGCGGAGACGTCGAAGGACGGCTCGGTCCGGGTGAGCGGGATCTGGCTGCCCGCGGCGATCACGGTGCCCGGCCGGTCGGTGGCCGCGAGCGCGATGTACCGCTGGCCGATCAGGTTCTGGTAGCGCACCAGCGCCTTGGTGGTGTCGGTCAGGTGCTGATCGTTCTCGATGCTGAAGTCGACGCGCGCGTGGTAGTCGTCGGTGAAGTCGATCTTGTCGACCCGGCCGACCCGCACGCCCGCGACGCGCACGTCGTCGCCGACGCGCAGCCCGAGGACGTCGGTGAACACCGCCGAGTAGCTGTCGGTGTCCCCGGCCACGCTGCGCTGCAGCGTGGACCAGATGCTGAAGGTCAGCAGGGAGGCCAGCACGAGGAAGGCCGAGAAGCCGACCGTCGCCTTGGTGGATCTCACTGTCCCGCACCGCCTTCCACGGGCCGGGCGACCAGCGACGAGGTGCCGATCACGGGACCGAGCAGCAGCAGTTCGCTGAAGGTCGGGGTCCGGCCGAGCAACGCGGTGACCGCGGCACGCCCGCTGATGGGGGCGGCGGACGCGCTCGGCTCGGTGGACGCGGCGGCGGGCTTCGCCGAGGGCGCGGTGATGCCGGGAATCGCGGGCAGGCCGGGGATCGTGGGCAGGCCCGGGATCGCGGGCAGGCCGGGAAGGGTGGACAGGCTGGGCAGGTTCACGCCGGGCACGGTGGGCAGCGACACCGTCGGGGCCGGGCCCGCGGCGTCGAGCCAGCCGGGCTTCATGTTCTCCGGGTACTGCTGCACCGGCGCGGCCGTCGGGACGGTGCCGCCGCCGCAGCGCGGGCCGACCATGTCGCCGTAGCGGGGGCAGTCCTCGGCGGTGTACTGCTGGAACGGGGTGAACGTGACGTTCATCTGCCAGGCCATCTGCCGGGACGGGCCGAAGTTGAAGGTGTTCTGCAGCTTGGCCAGTGACCGGTTCAGGTTCGCCATCGCGCTCTGCAGCTGACTCGGGTCCTTGGCCAGGGCGCCGAACAGCCCGTCGAGGCCGGCCACGAGATCCTTGCCCGCGTTCGGGCTGGCCGCGAACAGCGTGTTGACCGAATCGACGGTCAGGTTGCCCTGGGTGAGCAGGTCGACCACCTGGGTGCGGTGCTCGTTGAGGGTGCGCGCGGCGGTCACCGAGTCGGCGAGGACGCCGACGAGTTCGGGGGCCGAGGCGCTGAGCGCGGAGGTCGCCCGGCCCAGATCGCCGAGCAGGTCGCCGATCTCGGGGATGCCGTGGATCTGGGTCATCCAGTGGTCGAGACGCTCGATCGTCGATCCGGGCACGCGCGCGCCCGGATCGAGCGCCGCGGCGAAGGTCGACAGCACCCGGCCCAGCTTCTCGGGCTGGATCTTGTCCAGGACCTCGCGCAGCGTGTTCAGGGTGGTCTGCAGCTGGATGGTGGCGCTGCTGGCGTCCTCGGCGACGACCGCGCCCTCGCGCAGGCCGGTCGGGGCCGGGCCGTTGTCGACCAGCTGGATCGAGGAGACGCCGAAGATGTTGTCGGGGATCACCCGTGCCGTGACGGTGTCGGGGATCGTGCCGGCGATGCCGGGCTTCAGATGCAGGACGGCGTGCTGCCGCTGTCCCTTCGCGACCATGTCGACCTGGTCGACCGAGCCGACGATCATGCCGCGGAACTTGACGTCCGCGCGATTCGGCAGGCCGTCGCCGGTGCTGGTCAGCTCGGCGCTGACCACCACCTTGTCTTCGAACCGGCCCGTGTAGCGCAGGCCGAGCAGGGACAGCGCCACCGCCAGCACGGCGATCATGGACAGCCCGGCCAGGGTGAGCTGCCCCGGACCGGGCCCGCGGCCACTGGGATCGAGAATCATCGTTGACCTATCCCGAGATACGGAATCCGGGGTCGATGCCCCAGATGGCAAGAGTGAGAAACAGATTGGTGAAGACCATGACGACGATCACCATCTTGATCGCCCGTCCGGCCGCGACTCCGACGCCTTCGGGGCCGCCGGTGGCGGTGTAGCCGTAGTAGCACTGGATGAACGAGGCGATCATCACGAACACCCCCACCTTCACGATGGAGAAGAACACGTCGCCGCCGATGAGGAACTGGAAGAAGTAGTGGTCGTAGGTGCCCGCGGTCGTGCCGCCGAGGACGAGCACCGACACCTTGGTCGCGATGTAGGCGACCGCGAGGCCGAGCACGTAGAGCGGGACGATCGCCACGGTCGCGGCGATCATGCGGGTGGTCACCAGGTAGGGCAGCGGCCGGATGGCCATCGACTCGAGCGCGTCGATCTCGTCGGAGATGCGCATGGAACCGAGCTGGGCGGTGAACCGGCATCCGGACTGGATCGCGAACGCGAGCGTGCCCAGGATGGGCGCGATCTCTCGCGTGGTCGCGAAGCCGGAGATGGCGCCGGTCAGCGGGCCCATGGTCAGCATGTTCAGCGCGGTGTAGGACTCCATGCCGACGGTGATGCCGCCGAAGGCGCACAGCACGAGCACGACGCCGACGGTGCCGCCGCCGACGATGAGCGAGCCGTTGCCCCAGCCGACATCCGACAGCAGCCGGGCCACCTCCTTGCGGTAGTGCCGCAGCGTGAAGGGGATGGCGAGGACCGCCTGGACGAAGGTGATCGCCTGATGGCCCAGCCGCTGGTTGGCCGCGACCGGGATCTTGGCGACCGCGCCCGCGGCGTGGACCGGCCGCAGCGCCGGGGGGACGTATTCCGAGGCCATGTCACACCACCTTCGCCGGGAAGAAGGTGTTGTACAGCTGGGTCACGATGATGTTGGTCGCGAACAGCATCAGCGCCGAGGACACCACCGCCGAGTTCACCGAGTTGGCCACGCCGCCGGGGCCGCCCTTGGTGTGCAGGCCGATGTCGCAGGCGATGATCGTGGTGAGCACGCCGAAGACGGCCGCCTTGAACAGCGCGACGAACAGGTCGTCGGCCACGGCGAACGAGGCGAACGAGGAGATGAACGAGCCCGGCGTGCCGGACTGGGCGTAGACGTTGAACAGGTAGGCGGTGGAGAAGCCGACGAAGACGATGAACCCGCACAGCAGCATGCTGACCAGGACCGCCGCGGCGAGCCGGGGCGCCACGAGGCGGCGGACCGGGTCGACGCCCATCACCATCATCGCGTCGATCTCCTCGCGCACGGTGCGCGAGCCGAGGTCGGCGCAGATGGCCGAGCCGACCGCGCCGGCGATCATGAGCGCGGTGACCAGCGGCGCACCCTGCCGGATGATGCCGAGGCCGGCGACCGCGCCGATGAACGTGGTCGCGCCGACCTGGTTGACCAGCGCGCCGACCTGCAGCGAGACGACGACCGCCACCGGGATCGCGACGAACACGGTGGGCAGCGCCGAGACGTTGGCCATGAACGCGCACTGACGGATGAACTCGTGGAACGGGAACCGCCGCTGCGCGAGGGCGACGACGAGCTGCACGATCGCCTCGCGGCCGAGCAGCACCTGCCGTCCGAGCGTCTCCAGGGACTGCTGCGGATGCCGCTTCCACAGTCCCGTGGCGCTCTCGATGATCTTGCCGACCTCCGATTCCTCGGGCCGGTGATCCATGGTGGTCATGGTGACGGGTGTCCTTCCGGAATCAGAGCGTGGCGAGCCAGTGCTCGAGCAGCACGAGGAGCACACCGAGCACCGCGACTCCAGCCGCGAGCGTGGTCAGCACGGCCAGCCACAGCCCCAGCCGCAGAACGGGGTTGACCTGGGTTCGGCCCCCGAGGATCTTCACGAGGATCACGACGACGTCGATGATCCACACCAGGGCCATCATCAGGTCATCGTCACATTCGCGAAGGTGAGGACCGGCCAGCACACGATCGACCCGAGGAACGAGACCACCAGGTCGACACCGTGGAGGTCCTCCAGGTGATCGGTGTGGGTGAGGCTCCAGAGGACGCCGACGATGCCATAGGGAATGCCGATGATGATGAGGGTTCCCAGGAACTCGGAGAACTTCATCTCGTAGCTGAGTATCCGGTCCAGGCGCTCGAGCATGGGTGCCAGACTTCCTTCCGTGTGTAGCCGCGAGCGGTGGCGGCGGTGCAAGTGAACCGCGCGTCGCTCGTTGTTCTAAGTTGATGTCCATTCACGCATTCATGCGGCAATTGATAGCGCATGCGCATGTATCAATTCAGCTGATCTGCTGCTATCCCGACCTCCCCGGCGGTGTCCCGGGATTGAAGTTACTACTCATTCCCCGAGTTGTGACGAGAATTACGGGTAACATAGCTCATCATCTCGCCGTTGCCCAGAGGGCGTGGACACGAAGGAGTGCCAGATGCCACAGAAGGTGGCCGCTCGCGGCGGGTGTCCTCGTGGCGGGCAGACGAACGGCCCGCGGCGTCGTCCGGAACGTCACGCGCACCGCGCGTTCCGGACGACCTGCCGCGGGCCGTGAGTCCCGGCGTGCTCGTGTCAGTCGGGCACGGGCAGCGTGAACGAGCCGGTCCGGTGGTAGTCCACGAGCCGATCGGCAATGCTGCTGCGGGCCGGCGGGTGCAGGGCGAAGGCGTGCAGACAGCCCGCGAAGTAGGCGACGTCGAACCCGCCGCAGAACGCCATCCCGCCCAGCGCCTCGACCAGGTCGGAGCCGACCTTGGGCAGCAGGTCCTGCAGCGCGTAGCGCAGGTGCATGACCCGGGCCGAGAGTTCGGCGCCGCGGACCCCGGCGTCGAACTCCCGGCACACGAGCAGCGCCGCGTTCCATGCGGTGTCGAGCGTCGACACCGCGGCCGCGAAGGGGGCGGCCGGGGTGCGCGCGCTGTCGAGGCCGCGCTGCAGCAGCGCGGTGGCCATCCCGAGGTACGAGGCGACGGTGAGCACGCCGAACCAGATGTAGCCGGTGCGCTCGTTCTCCCCGGTGGGGTCGGCGCTGTCGTGGCCGACCACGGCGAGTTCGGGCAGCACCACGTCGGTGAGTACCAGTTCCTCGCTCTCCGCGGCCCGCAACACGGGGCTGGCCCAGAACGGA
This sequence comes from Nocardia thailandica NBRC 100428, assembly GCF_000308795.1. Taxonomy (GTDB): domain Bacteria; phylum Actinomycetota; class Actinomycetes; order Mycobacteriales; family Mycobacteriaceae; genus Nocardia; species Nocardia thailandica. Next base: position 44,652 of record NZ_BAGK01000212.1, read on the forward strand.
TTCACTTGCAGCCCCGGCGTTTCCGCGGGGACCAGCGCGACGCCGCGCCCGCGGCCCTCGATCGCCACCGAGCAGAGCACGATGTCCATCGACCGGGCCATGCTGCACGGGCGCTTGCGGCCGTTGAGCACGTAGGAGTCCCCGCTGGCCACCGCCCGCGCCGTCGGCGTGAACACGCTGCCGCCACCGGGCGTGCCCTCGGAGAACCCGGAGGCGATCAGCGCGCCGGAGGCGGTGAGGAAGGCGACCGCCTCGCGTTCCTGCTCGGGCCCGGTGGCGGTGGCCTCGATGACGGTGGCGATGGACAGGTGGTGCATCATCGTCGCCACCGCCAGCGACGGCGCGCGCGAACCCATCGCGCGGTGGACACGCGCCATCTGTTCGGCGGTCGCGCCGAAACCGCCGAACTCGGCGGGCACGGCCAGCGCGGGCCCGCCCGCCTCCTTGAACCGCAGCAACGCCGCGCCGTCGGGCTGCTCGAGCTGCTCGACCGGGGTGTCGCGCAGGTAGCGCGCCAGATCGGGTGTGAAGGCGGCGAAGACATCCCAGTCCCGGTCCAGCAGGGCCGGGGCGGGCGGCAGTGTCGTTGTCATGACGAGTCTTTCTCTTCGAAGGGGAATCAGTGCCGGATCTCGAAGCGGGCGAGGAAGGGCCGCAGCGGGGCGGGCGCCCACCAGTTCCAGGTGCCCGCCAGGCGCATGACCGCGGGGACAAGCAGCAGCCGCAGCAGGGTCGCGTCCAGCACGATGGCCAGAGTCATGCCGAGACCGAGGATGCGGTTCACCGCGACCTCGCTGAAGATCAGGCCGGAGAAGGCGATGACCATGACCAGCGCGGCGGCGGTGATGACCCGGCCGCTGCGGGCGGTGCCGACGGCCACGGCCAGATCGTTGTCGGCGCGAGTGCGTCCGGAGGCCTCCCACTGCTGCTTGAACCGCGACAGCAGGAACACCTCGTAGTCCATCGACAGCCCGAAGGTGCTGGCGAACAACACGATCGGGATGGTGCAGATGGTGACCCCGGTGACCACCGTGCCGAGACCGCCCAGGTGCCCGGACTGGAAGATCCACACCAGGGCGCCGAAGCTCGCCGACAGCGACAGGCAGTTCAGCGCGACGGCCTTGAGTGGCAGCAGCACGCTGCCGGTCATGCAGAGCAGCAGCAGGAACGCGGTGACCACGATCCATACCAGCGCGCGCGGGAAGCCGCGCTCGATCGCGGTGACCAGGTCGGCGTTCTGCTGGGTGAGCCCGCCGACGAGGACCGGAAGCGGCGTCGCGACCGCGTGGATGCGATCGAGGAGGTCGCCCGCCTGCGCCGAATTCGGCTCGAAGCGGGTCGCCACGGCCAGGTAGGCCGCGCCGTCGGCCACGGGGACCGCGGTGCCCTGCCGGGCGCCGCCGAGGAAATTGCCGGGTGTGCCGGTCACCGCGGAGACACCGGGCAGCCGCGACAGCTCGGCGGCGTAGTCGGCGAGGGCCGTTGCGTCACCGCTGGTCACCCCGGGCACGGCCAGGTAGAACGTGCCTGCGAGCTGGATCGGGAACTGCTCGCGCAGGGTGTCGCCGACCTGGTGCACGGCCGAATCCCGGGGCAGCACACGGTCGTCGGGCAGGCCGAGCCGCATGCCGAGGGCGGGCGCGCCGAGGGCGAGCAGCCCCGCGACGATCAGCACCGAGACCAGGACCGGTCTGCGCTGGGCGAAGCGCGCGGTCCGGAAGAACCGGCTCCGCTCGACCGGCGGCGCCGGCGTCCGCCTGCGTTCGATGCGCTGCCCGAACAGCACCAGCATCGCGGGCACGCAGGTCAGGGCGAGCAGCACGGCCAGGGCGACGACGACGATGCCTGCGATCGACATCGAGCGCACGAACGCGATCGGGAAGAACATCGCGCCCAGCAGCGACAGGGTCAGCGTGAGCCCGGAGAACACCACCGCCCGCGCGGTCGCGCCCACCGCGAGCGACACCGCCGCCGGATGCTCGACCCCCTCGTCGAGGTACTCGCGGAAGCGGCTGATGATCAACAGCGCGTAGTCGATCGACAGGGCGAGGCCCATCGCGCCGGTGGCGTTGACCGCGAAGACCGACACCTCGGTGATCAGCGACAGACCCGCGAGCGCGGCCACGGTGACGCCGATGGCCACCGCGCCCGCCGCGACCGGGATCGCGGCCGCGATGACGCTGCGCAACAGCAGCGCCAACACCAGCATGCTCAGCGGCAGGGTGATCATCTCCGCCCGCGAACCGTCCTCGGTCGCGGTGTGATTGACCTCGTAGTAGGCCAGCGCCGGGCCGCCGGCCGCGACGGTGATCCCGTCGTGTGTCCCGGACCGGGACTCCGCCAGCCGGTGCGCGGTGTTCATCGCCTCGTCGTCGGCACCGCGCAGGCTGACCACCAGCGCGCCGACCCGGCGGTCGGTGCTGATCAGCGCCGCCGACGCCGGGCCGGAGTCCCACGGGGTGAGCACCCCGGCCACGGCGGCCTCGGTGCGCAGGTCCTCGGCCAGCCGACGCCCGGCGGCGGTCGTAGCGGCGCCGAGGACACCGTCGTCGCCGGTGACGGTGAACACCATCTGCATGCTGGTCAGGCCGAACTCGTCGACGAGGATGCCCGCCGCGCGCGAGGACTCGGCCGCCGGGTCGACGAAGCCGCCCGCCGAGAGCTCGTCGGTGAGGGTGCTGCCCGCCGCGCCGCCGAGCACGAGGAACAGGGCGGCGACGAGCAGGGTCAGCCGGGGGGCGCGCTGCGCGGCGCCGGTGAGTCTGCCGAGCAGGCCGGTGCGCGCCCCCTGAGCGGGCGGGGTGTCGAGGGCGGTCACTTGTCCGCGGCGTAGGCCGCGAGCTGGTCGAGGCTGCGGTCGAGCTGCTGCAGGCCGTGCTTCTCCAGGGTGCGGGCGAGGATGCCGGTGATGAGCGGGCCGCCGAAGTCGCCGTCGACGGTGATCTCGGCGTCCTCGCCCGCCTGCCGGAGTCCGTAGGTGAACTCGCAGGTGACGCCGGCCAGCGCGCGCCCGGTCAGGCGCACACGGTGGGCGGGCTCGAATTCCTCGACGGTCCAGGAGATCTCGCCGCTCATGCCGAGCATCGAGACCTTGGCCTCCAGCCGTTCACCGGTGACGAGCTGCTCGGGGACCGCGCCGACGAACTCCTTGTGGATGGTGAACCAATGCTCCCACGTCGCGGGGCGGGTGATGACGTCGAACAGCGTGGCGGGGCTGCCCGGCAGGGTCTTGGTGACCGAGATGCTTCCCATGGATCTTCCTTCTCTTTTCGGGGGGACTACAGCGACGCGAGTTCGTCGCTGTGCCGGTAGGTTTCGGCGATCGCGTCGGCGGCGAACTCGAGGTCGTGGACCGAGTGCTGGGACTGCACGCAGAGCCGCAGCAGCGGCTTGCCCATCCGCACGCCGGGGAACACGCTGATCCCGATGAACACGCCGCGCTCGTAGAGCGCGTTCCACTGCTCGATGAGGGCGACCTCGTGCAGCACGGGGACGGGCACGATCGGCCCGACCAGCTCGGTGCCCCACGGGGTCGGCGTGACGCCTTCGACGGGGATGCCGCGTTCGCGCAGGGCGTTGTGCAGGAACCGGGCGTTGACCAGCAGCCGCTGGGCGAGCTCGGCGCCCTCGGCCGAGCGGATGATCCGGACCGCGGTCAGCGCGCCGGCGACCGAGGGCGGAGTGGCCGAGGTGGTGAACTGGTATCCGCGAGCGCTGGTGCGCAGGTAGTCGACGAGATCGCGGGAGCCTGCGACGTACCCGCCGATGGAGCCGATGCCCTTGGACAGGGTCCCCATGCGGACGTCGACCGCGTCGGCCACGCCGTAGAGTTCGACGGCGCCGGTGCGGGTGTGGCCGTAGATGCCCGCGCCGTGCGCCTCGTCGACCATCAGCAGGGCGCCGAATTCCGTGCACAGACCGGCGATCACGTCGAGGGGCGCGACGTCGCCCTCCATCGAGTAGACGCTGTCGATGATCACCATGGTCGGCGCGCCCGCGGCCGCGGTGAGCAGGGTGCGCAGTTCGGCGGGGTCATTGTGGGCGAAGCGGTGGACCCGCGCGCCGGAGAGCTTGGCGCCGTCGTGCAGCGAGGCGTGCGCCGACCAGTCGAGCAGTACCACGTCGCCGGGGCCGGTCAGCGCGCTGACGGTGCCCACATTGGTCTGGTAGCCGGTGGTCACGATCATGGCCGACTCGGTGCCGTGCCAGTCGGCGAGCTCGGCCTCGAGTTCGGTGTGCACGGCGTAGCTGCCGTTGGCGACGCGGCTGCCGGTGCTGGCCGCGCCGTACCGGTCGATCGCCGCGTGCGTCGCCTCGACGACCTTCGGGTGATTGGCCAGGCCGAGATAGTTGTTGGAGCTCAGCATGATCCGGGACTCGCCCCCGGAACGGACGTGGGTGGTCGCCGCCGTCTCGACGGTGCGGAAGATCGGCGCGCGGCCCTCCTGCTCCAGCGTGCGGACGAGCAGGCGCATGCCGGCGAACTCGATGCGGTCGGCGAACGCGGTGACGGCCATGGATCCCTCCCGGGGTTCGGTGCGTGACAGACCTCCGGCCCTGGACGAGGGCGGGAGCTGGGTGATGCGGATGTTCCGCGCAGGGAGTTCGTCGATGAATCCCCCGTGACGCGTCGATCGTGGCATGGAGGGGTGCTTCGGCACAAGCATTAAGTTAATGCTCATTCTCGTTAAGAACAGGCTGGGCGTCCGGTATCCGACATCGCAGACGTGGGCGTCACAAGAAAATTCCCTGGTCGCCAGCGGCGATCAGGGAATTATGTGACTGATGATTCTTCTAGTTGGTTGGCCGATTTCCGCTGAGCGAACTCGGTCACACACCGCGGTGGCGGTAGGTGCGCGCCACGAGCGCCGACCGCAGCTGCCACAGATCCGAGGGCTGCCGCGGATCCAGCCCCGTCAGCTGGGCGATGCGCTCGAGCCGGTAGTCCACCGTGTTGGCGTGCACGTGCAGCTGGGCGGCGGTGCGCCGGCGATTGAGCTCGGTGGCGATGTGCTTGCTCAGCGTCTCGCGCAGCTCGGGATGGTGATCCAGCGGATCGAGCAGCGACACCAGGTGCTCGCGGCCCGGTCCCGGCCGGGTCAGCTGGTATTCCAGGGCCAGCTCGGCGAAGCGGAACAGGCCCGGCCCGCCCCCGAGTCGCAGCACCATGTCGAGCAGGTCGTGCGCCTCGTCCGCGGCGCGCGGGATGTCGGCGGTGTCCGCCTGGATCAGCGCGGCGGTGACCGGCGTCCGCGCGGCCCGCGTGAGCCCGTCGACCAGGCGGGTGATCTCGTCGTCGGTGAGCGCGCCCGCGGGCAGCAGCACCGTGCCGCCGGTCGTGCTGAGCAGGGCCAGCGCCGCGCCCCGGCCGCGCGCGGTGAGCTCGGCCTGCACCCGGCGCAGCGGATCGCGGTGCTGCTCGGCGGCGGGCGGCCCGCCGGGGTCCCGGTGCCGGCCGATGGCGACCGCGAGCACCGTGTACGACTCGGCGATCCTGACGCCGCACTCGCGGGCCATGGCGGCCGCGCCGCGACCGCCAAGCAGCGCGGAGGTCAGGGTGTGCACCGCGTCGTGGTGGGCGCCGATGACCGCGCGCAACTCCTCGACGTAGGCCTGCGAGACCGTCCCGGTGACGATGTCCAGCAGCGCGAGCATGCCCGTCGCGGCCTGGTGGATGCCGTGCGGGGTCGACCGGCCCGCGTCGGCGAGCGCGAGATCGACGCCGACCTCGACGGCCTCGAACATCACGTGGGTCACCGTGTCGAGCGGGATGCCCTCCCTGGCCCACCCGGCCGCCGTCGCGCGCAGCCTCCGCAGGACCGTCTCACGCCCGGCGCCCGGCGGCGCGAGGGCGAGCGCCAGGCAGGTCTCCACGACCGTGGCGAGGTCACCCGGCAGCGCCGCGCACCCCGTGGTGCCTGCCAGCCGGTCGGTCACCCGGCGGGCGAGTGTGGGGATGTCGCCGGGCGCGACGGGGATCGGCGCGTTCACCGCGGCGGGACGGTCGTCGATGGTCATCGGCGCTTCCCCGGTGTCGCGGTGTCGGCCTGGGCCACCCGGCGGGCGCGCCGCGGCGCCACCGCGAAGGCCGCCCGGGTCGTGCCCGCCAGCGCGCGCAGCGCGGCCGCGTCGCCGGGACGCCGCCGCACCGCCAGCAGGTCGGCCGCGCGATCGTGCTGCATCGCGCGCACCGCCGCGGCGGGCAACCGCCGCACCACCCACGCGTCCGGGTGCAGCACCTGCCGGGCGAGCGGCCCCGTGGCCGGGGTGCGGCGCAGTTCCGCGGCGCACACGGTGTCCAGGTAGGCGGCGAACTCGGGCAGCGTGGCGGGCAGCCGCCGATCGCTGATGCCGTAGCCGCGGTACCAGGCGCAGCACTGCCGGTAGAGCTCCGCGCGGTCGGGCCCGGACAGCGGCGGCCCGAACAGGTCGGCCGCGGCGAACAGGGCCTCGACGTAGGTGGCGTGCTGGAACAGGAACACGTCGGGATGCAGCGCGTGATAGCGGCGGCCGAGATCGTCGGTGCCCTTGACGTGTTCGTGCGCGAACCGCATCGCCGAGGCCGTGTCGTGCGTGCCGCACGCGAGATAGATCATCTGCAGCACCGCGCGGCGCTTGTGATCCCAGAGCCGCGTCGGCACGTGCTCGGTCAGGCCGTGGGCGATCGCCGGGTGCAGGATCTGCAGGCCGACGGCGCGCGGCAGCATCAGCAGGAAACGCCGGTCGCCGAGGTGCCTGCGCAGCAGCGGCCCGGCGACCGGTGCGTCGCTCATCGGGGGTCTCCGCTGTCGAGCCGGGCCCGCAGCAGTTTGCCGGTCGCGTTGCGGGGGAGTTCGTCGACGAAGACGACATCGCGGGGCACCTTGTGCCGGGCCAGGGTCGCCTTGACGTGGGCCTTGATCGCCTCGCCGTCGCGCTCGGCGCCCGGCGCGGGCACGACGAAGGCCCGCAGCCGCCGGCCGAAATCCCGGTCGGGCACGCCGATCACCGCCGCCTCCAGCACGTCCGGCCGTTCGGCGAGCAGGTTCTCGATCTCGAGCGGGTAGACGTTCTCGCCGCCGGAGACGATCATGTCGTCGTCGCGGCCGTCGATGAACAGCCTGCCCTCGGCGTCGAAATGCCCGACGTCGCCGCTGGATTGGAGCCCGTCCACCGTCTCCTTGCCGGTGCCGTCGGTGTATCCGGCGAAGCTGAGACCGCTGCTGACGAAGATCGTGCCGACGACGCCGGGCGTGGTGACCGGGCGTCGCTGCTCGTCGTAGAGGGCGACCCGGCAGCCGACCGGCGGCCTGCCGACCGTGCCCGGTGCCTCGCGCATGTCCCGGGGGGTGGCCACCGCCGCGACCGCCACCTCGGTGGAGGCGTAGAGGTTGTAGAGCACCTCGCCGAAGGCCGCGGCGGTGCGGCGGCTCAGGTCGGGGGAGATCGCCGAACCCGCCGCGAAGATCACCGACAGCGAGCGGGTGTCGTACTCCGCCAGCACGTCCGGGCCGAGGTCGACGATCCGCTGCAACATGGTCGGCACGACCACCAGCACCGAGGCGCGGTGCCGGGCGACCGCGGCCAGCGTCGCGCGGGGATCGAATCGATGCCTGCGCACCACGATCGCGTTGCCCAGCGCCCAGCCCAGGATGAACTGCGACAGCCCGGTCCCGTGGAACAGCGGCGCGGCGAGCACGATGGTGCTCCCGGTGGGCACCGGGATGCGGTCGAGGAACTGCGCCGACTGCAGGGGCGTCACCCGCGTGCGCGGCGCGCCCTTGGGGACGCCGGTGGTGCCGCTGGTGAGCACGACGATGCCGCCGGGCTCGGCGGGGGCGGGCAGCGGTGTGTCGCGGCCCGCGGCGGCGAGGTCGTCGAGGCACGGGTGACGTGGCGGCTCGACCGTGTCGGAATCGGACAGAATGACTGATAACTTTCCCGCCTCGCCGCCCAGTCGGTCGAGGAACTCGGGATCGGTGATCAGTGTGCCGACGCGCTCGCGGGCGAGCACCTCGCGCAACTGGGGCCCGGCGGTGCCGGTGTTCAGCAGCACGATGCGGGCGCCGATCCTGCCCGCGACGACGAGTGCGAGGACGAGGCCGCGATGATCGCGGCACAGCGCGCCGAGCACCGTCTCCCGGGTGACGCCGCGCGCCACGAGTGTGTCGGCGACCGCGTTGGCCAGGCGGTCGAGCTGGGTGAAGGTGAGCGCGCCCCGGTCGTCGACCAGGGCGGTCGCCTCCGGTGCGGTGCGCGCGCCGTGCGCGAGGGCGGCCACGACCGGCCCCGAGGAGGCGGCGTCGCGTGCCGTGCGCACCAGTTCGGCGGGGTGGCGCAGGTCGATCGCGCCGCGGCGGTGCAGGACGCGGACCGCGGCCAGGGTGTCGGTGAGGCCGCGGGTCACGGCGGTGGGGGTCGGCAGGGTGGTCCGCACGGGTACCTCCGGGGTGGCTCGGGTGGCGGGGCCGGGTGTCCGCGGCCGGAGCGGGTTCGGCAATTCCCTCCGCTTCGACCGGAATCACAAGTAACATAATCGTACGTCGGCACGCTCTGGCGTGGAATCGCGTGGATACGGACGCACAGGTTCGGCGGCCACCGGGTCCTTCGGGCCCGGAAACCGCGGCGCGCGAACAGCTCTGGGAAAGGACCCGCACATGACCACGGCAAGGAAGCCTGGTGAACCCGACTACGACGACCCGCACAGCGACGCCTACGTCGAGGAGGGCGCGGCGCCCGCGTGGCGCGGCCGGTCCGTCCACGCGGTGCCCGGTCCGGCGGAACCGCAGGCGCCCCTGACACTCGAGCGGGTCCGCATCCACATCCCCGACACCTATCGCTCCCCGCGCAAGCGGCCCGCCCACATCGCCGACGCGCTCGACTTCTGGATGTTCGCCGGCGCCGCGGCCAACGTCGCCATGCAGTTCGCGCACCAGGGCGTGGCCGCGGGCGTCATGGAGAGCCCGGTGGAATCGGGTGCGCTGATGGTGCATCCGTGGAAGCGGCTGCGTACCACCGCCGCCTACCTCGCCACCGCCATCCTCGGCACCGACGAGGACAAGAAGGCCATGCGCGAGGCCGTCAACGGCGCGCACCGCCAGGTGCGGTCCAAGCCCGGCTCGAAGGTCAAGTACAACGCCTTCGACCGCAACCTGCAGATGTATGTCGCCGCCGCCATCTACATCGGCTTCGAGGACACCCACCAGCTGCTGTGCGGCAAGATGTCGCCCGAGGAACTGGAGGCGTTCTACGAGGGCGCCGAGACCTTCGGCACCACCCTGCAGGTCCACCCCGACATGTGGCCCAAGACCCGCGCCGAGTTCGACGAGTACTGGCTGGAGGCGTGCAAGGGCGTCATCTGCGACGACGAGTTCCGCGCCTACATCGGCGATCTGTTGCACCTGCGGATGGTCGCCTGGCCGCTGCGGATCCTCTTCGGCCCGCTGCTGCAGTTCCTCACCGCCGGCTTCCTGCCCCCGCACTTCCAGGAACAGATGGGCGTGGAATGGAGCGAATCCGACCAGCGCCGGTTCGAGCACCTGTTCCTGTTCGTCGGCTTCGTCAACCGGTTCATCCCCAAGTTCCTGCGCTTCGCCGGGACGAACGTGATGATGGCCGACGTGCGCCGCAAGATCCGGAAGCACAAGGCGCTCATCTGAGGTCGCGGGTGGCCCCGGGCAGGGGACGGGGCCACCCGGTTACCCTGCACCCGTGCAGACTCCCGTCCATCTCGCCCTCGGCGCGGGCCCCGGCCTCGGCGCCGGGGTCGCGCGCCGCTTCGCCCGCGAGGGCTACCACGCGGTCCTGACCGCCCGCACCGCCCCCGAGGCCGCCGAGCTGGCCGACCTGCTCGCCGCCGACGGTCACCCGGCCGAGGGCGCCGCCGTGGATCTGCTCGATCCCGCGGACATCGCCCGGGTGGTCGCCGGGGTCGGCGAGCGGCACGGCCGGATCGACGTGCTGCACTTCAACCCGAGCGCCTGGCGGGAGGCCGACCCGCTGCACCTGACCGTCGCCGAGCTGCTCGAGGACGTCACGCTGGGCGTCGGGGCCCTGCTGCCCGCGGTGCAGGCCGCGCGCCCGTTCCTCGGCCGCGGCGCCCGCGTGCTGGTGACCGGCAGCGCCGCCGCCGACAAGCCCTGGCACGGCGCGGCCTCGCTCGGCGTGCAGAAGGCGGGCGTCCGCAACCTGGTCACCAGCATCGACGCGACCCTGGCCGGCGACGGCATCCGCGCGGTCGCCGTGCAGATCAACGGCCTGCTCGCCCGGACCGGGCCGTTCTCACCCGAGCCCATCGCCGAGGCCATGTGGGCGGCGGTGTCCCGCCCCGACGACGCCTGGACCCCGCACGTGTCCTACGACGGCTGACACGCCCGCGAGCCCGGCTCCGGTGACGCCGGGGTTCACAGCGAGCTCGCAGCGTCTGCCCAGCGTGCCCGCACCGCCCGGCGCGAGGGTGGGGGCATGACAGAAACCGCCACGGTGCCGACCCGGCACCTCGACCTCCGCGCCGGCGGCGCGCCTGCCCCGGCCCGCCGCGACGGCCGCGCGCAGTGGGCGGGCCTCGTCCTGCTGCTGCTGGGAACCGCGGCCGCCTACCTGTGGAACCTCTCGGCCAACGGCTGGGCCAACACCTACTACGCGGCCGCGGTGGAGGCGGGCGCGTCCTCGTGGAAGTCGTTCTTCTTCGGCTCGCTCGACGCCGCCGACGCCGTGACCGTCGACAAGACCCCGGCCTCGCTCTGGCCGATGGAGCTGTCGGCGCGGCTGTTCGGCATGAACAGCTGGAGCATGCTGGTGCCCCAGGTCCTGCTCGGCGTGGCCTCGGTGGCCGTGCTGTGGGCCGTCGTGCGCCGCCACTTCGGGGCGAACGCCGGGCTGCTCGCCGGGGCGCTGCTCGCCCTGACGCCGGTGGCGGCGTTGATGTTCCGCTACGACAATCCCGACGCGCTGCTGGTACTGCTGATGCTCGCGGCCGTGTGGGCGATGAGCCGCGCGCTCGGTGACGGGCGCTGGCGCTGGCTGGTGCTGTGCGGGCTCTTCGTCGGGCTCGGCTTCCTGGCCAAGCAGTTGCAGGTGCTGCTCGTCGTACCCCCACTCGCCCTCACCTATCTGCTCTTCGGCCCGCCGCGGCTGCGGCGGCGGATCGGGCAGGTGCTCGCCGCCGCGGCGGGCATGGTGGCGGGCGCGGGGTGGTGGGTTCTCATCGCCCAGTGCACGCCCGCAGACGAGCGCCCGTATTTCGGTGGCTCGCAACACAACTCGATCATCGAACTCACCCTCGGCTACAACGGACTCGACCGGCTCGGCGGCGGCGAGACGGGCGGACCCGGTGGCGGCGGCAGCCCCTTCGGCGGCGCCCGCGGGCTCGGCAGGCTCTTCTCCGACACGGTCGGCGGCCAGATCGCCTGGCTGATCCCGGCGGCGCTGATCGTGCTGGTCGCGAGCCTGGTCGCCCTCGGGCGCGTTCGGCGCACCGACCCGCGCCGCGCCCTGCTGGTGCTGTTCGGCCTCTGGGGTGTGGTGACGGGCCTGGTGTTCAGCCTGATGAGCGGCATCTTCCACGAGTACTACACCGTGGCGCTCGCCCCGGCGGTCGCGGGCACCCTCGCCGCGGGACTCGCGGTGCTGTGGCCACGGCGCCGGCGGTGGTGGATCCGCCTGACCCTGGCGGGCACGCTCACCGCGACGGCGGTCACCGCGTGGCTGTTGCTCGCGCGCACACCGGATTTCGTGCCGTGGCTGAAGTGGGCCGTCGCCGCGGCCGCGGTCCTCGCCGTCGCCGGGCTGCTCGCGGGCAACCGCCGCGACCTCGCCACGATGACCGTGCTGGCGGCCTTGTTCGCCGGGATCGCCGGGCCTGCCGCCTACACCGTCGAGACCCTGCACACGGCCCACACCGGCTCGACGCCGACCGCGGGCCCGCGGACCGCGCGCGGCCACGACGTCGGTGGCGGGACGAGCGGTCCGGGCGGGGCCGACGGCGCACCCCGGGACGGGTCGCCCACCTCCGCCGCGCCCGGCGGGTCCGGGTCCACCCCGGCGGCGATGCCCGGGGCAGGCGGTGGAGCGGTCAGCCAGGAGGTCGTCGCCCTGCTCGACGCCGACCACGCTTCCTACCGCTGGGTCGCCGCGACCGTCGGCTCCCAGGCCCAGGGCGGGTACCAGCTCGCCGTCGCGGGACAGGTCATGGCCATCGGCGGCTTCAGCGGCAGCGACCCCGCGCCGACGCTGGAACAGTTCCAGCGCTACGTGGCCGACGGCGACATCCACTACTTCCTCGCCGGCGGATCCGGCGGCGGCCCCGGCGGTTCCGGCACCACCGAGGGATCGCGCATCACCGCCTGGGTGCGCGAGCACTACACCGCCGTCGAGGTCGACGGCGTCACCCTCTACGACCTCACCCGGCCGGCGAACTGATCGGCACGCGCGGCGCCCCCCGGCGGGCGCCGCGCGCTCAGCGGCAGCAGTTCGGGTCGAGGACGACGCAGAGCGCGGCGAGCGCGTCACGGCGGGCGCGGTGGAAGGTGTTCATCCCGCGGCGTTCGGAGGCCACCAGCCCGGCGGTGCGCAGCTGGGACAGGTGATGGCTGACGGTGGACTCGCCGACTCCGACGGCCGCCGCCAGGTCGCCGCTGTTCTCCTCCGCTGCCGGGCTGGTCAGCAGCAGCGACAGCAGCCGGACCCGGACCGGATCGGCGATCGCCTTGAGCCGCAACGCGACCTCGAGGGCGGCCTCGTCGTCCAGGGGAGCGGCCGCGACGGGCGTGCAGCAGACCGGAGCGGACATGTCGATCACGGGGAGCGCCTTGGGCATGGCTCCACGATACCGAGTATGTTGACATATGTCGAAGAGGTGGCGCAGAATCGGGTCTGCAGTTCTTCGATATATGCCGAAATACTCGGAGGTTCCCATGTCTCGCGTTCAGCTCGCCCTCGACGTCGACGATCTCGACGCCGCCGTCGCCTTCTACTCCACCCTCTTCGCCACCGAGCCCGCGAAGCGCAAGCCCGGATACGCGAACTTCGTCGTCGCGCAGCCGCCGCTCAAACTGGTGCTGATCGAGAACCCCGGGGCCGGCGGCACTCTCAACCATCTCGGCGTCGAGGTGGAGACCGCCGAGCAGGTGCGCGACGAGATCGCGCGGCTGTCGTCGGCGGGCCTGTTCACCGAGGAGCAGATCGCCACCACGTGTTGCTTCGCCACGCAGGACAAGGTGTGGGTCAGCGGACCCGACGCCGAGCGGTGGGAGGTCTACACCGTGCTCGCCGACAGCGAGACCTTCGGCGCCGAACCCCCGGCCCCGTCGGCCTGCTGCGCGAGCGCGGCACCGGCGGGCGAACCGTGCTGCTCGCCGGCGGTGCGGGCGGACGCCGTCGAGCGCGGCGCGGGCTGCTGCGGCTGAGGACGTCGACCGGGCGGCCCTCCCCGGCTTGCCGATCATATCGATATCCATCAATATCGATGCGTGTCGAAACAGTCTCTGCCGCTGATCGGGGCGGCCGCACCGGCGTGTGCGGTCGCCCCGCTCGTGCGCGAGCCCCTCTCCCCGGCCGCGGCGACCGAGCTGGCGGCCACCTTCAAGGCCCTCGCCGACCCCGTGCGCCTGCGCCTGCTCAGCCTGGTCGCCGCCCGGGCGGGCGCCGAGGCCTGCGTGTGCGACCTGACCGCCGCCTTCGATCTCAGCCAGCCCACCATCTCCCACCACCTCAAGGTGCTGCGCGAGGCGGGCCTGCTCGCGAGCGAGCGCCGCGGATCCTGGGTCTACTACCGCACCGAACCGGCGGCGCTGGCGGCGCTGGCCCGGCTGCTCGACGTACCCGCCGAGGCGGGTGCCCGGTGACCGACCTGCCCCGGCGCCTGCTGGCCGAATTCGTCGGGACCGCCGCCCTGGGGACGGTCGTCGTCGGCTCCGGAATCGCCGCCGCGCAGCTGACCGGCGACGCCGCCCTGCGCCTGCTCGCGAACTCCACCGCGACCGTCCTCGGACTCGGCGTGCTGATCCTGGTCTTCGGCCCGGTCTCGGGCGCCCACTTCAATCCCGTCGTCTCGGTCGCGGACTGGCTGGCGGGCCGACGCGCGGGCACCGGCCCGACCGCCCGCGACACCCTCGCCTACGCCGTGGCCCAGACCGCAGGCGCCGTCGCCGGCGCGGTGACGGCCAACGTCATGTTCGATCTCGATCCCGTCCAGGTCTCCGGCCACGACCGGGTCGGCGCGGGTCACCTCGTCGGCGAGGTCGTCGCGACCGCCGGGCTGATCGTCGTCGTCTTCGCCCTCGCCCGCAGCGGGCGCGCCGCGCTGTCCGCCTCGGCCGTCGCCGCCTACATCGGCGCGGCCTACTGGTTCACCAGCTCGACCAGCTTCGCCAACCCCGCGGTCACCGTCGGGCGGGTCTTCTCCGACACCTTCGCCGGGATCGCGCCCGCCTCGGTCCCCGGTTTCGTCGCGGCCCAGATCGCCGGGGCCGCGGCCGGACTCGCGCTCGTCACGTTCCTCTACCCGCGCGTCGGCGCGCGGGCCGCCGCCGACGTGGTCGTACCCCACGCCGAGACCCGCTGAAAGGTCCACCCGTGTCGACGAGACCCAGTGTGCTGTTCGTCTGCGTGCACAACGCCGGTCGCTCCCAGATGGCGCAGGGCTTCCTCGCCCACCTCGCCGGTGACGCGATCGAGGTCCGCTCCGCGGGCACCGCGCCCGGCGACTCCCTCAACCCCGCCGCCGTGGCGGCCATGGCCGAGCTCGGGATCGACATCACCGACCAGCGACCCCGCATCCTCACCGCGGCCGCCGTCGAGACCTCCACCGTGGTGATCACGATGGGCTGCGGGGACACCTGCCCCTATTTTCCCGGCGTCGACTACCGCGACTGGCGACTCGACGACCCGGCGGGCAAGGGCATCGAGGCCGTGCGCCGGATCCGCGACGAGATCCGCGCGCGCACGGAGGCGCTCGTCGCGGAACTGCTGCCCGGCCGGCGCTGACCCGGACGGCGCCCGCCGGAAATGCGGCGGCGGCCCGGGCCGCCGGGTGGCATCGTACGGGCATGACATCGGCGAGGGAGATCACCGTGCGCCCGGCGACCGGCGCGGACCGGACGGCCATCGACGTGCTGCAGGAGACGTCGTTCGGTATGCGGATGAGCGAGGCGGAGAAGCGGTGCCGGGCCGCGCTGTTCCCGGCGGACCGCTCGCTGGTCGCCCTCGACGGCGACCGCGTCGTCGGGCACACGGTCGACATCACGATGACCGTCACCGTGCCGGGCGGCCGGGCCGTGCCCGCGAGCGGCGTGTCGGGTGTGGTGGTCGCCCCGACCCACCGGCGGCGCGGCATCCTGCGGCGGCTCTTCGCCGCCCAGCACGCGCGGACCGAGGCCGACGGCCTTCCGCTCACGATCTTCACCGCCACCGAGGGCACCATCTACGGCCGGTTCGGCTACGACACCGCGATCGTGGCCACCAGCGTGGCCGTGGATCGCAGGCGCGCCGAATTCCGCGCGGGCGTCCCCGATCCCGGCGGCGTCGAGATCCGCGAACCGGCCGAGGCGCAGCCGCACATCCGCGCGGTCTACGAGCGGTGGCGGAAGCGGGTGCCCGGCGCGCAGGCGCGGCCGTCGAGCCAGTGGGAGCTGTCCTTCGCCGACCTCGAACGTCGGCGGGGCGGCGCGAGCGCGTTGTTCGCGCTGGTCCACCCCGACGGCTACGCCCTCTACCGGCGCCGCTACGACGAACACCGGGCCGCGGCCCCGGTCTGGGAGTGCCGGGCGCTGACGCCGGACGCGCACGCCGCGCTGTGGCGGGTGCTGCTCGGGCTCGACCTGGTCGACGTCGTCGAGGCCGAGATCGCCGACGACGATCCGCTGCCGTATCTGCTCACCGATCCGCGGGCGGTCCGGGTGACCGGCCGCAAGGACAGCCTGTGGGCGCGGGTGATGGCGGTGCCCGCCGCGCTGACCGCCCGGACCTACGCGGCAGACCTCGACACGGTGATCGAGGTGACCGACCCCTTCGGCCCGGCGGGCGGGACGTTCGCGCTGCGGATCCGTGACGGCGTCGCCTCCTGCGCGCCGACCGCCCGCCCGGCGCGCCTGCGCACCGGCGTGGACACGCTCGCCGCGCTGTACTTCGGCGCGCACCGCGCCAGGGACCTGGCCGCCGGGCACCGGATCGCCGTCGAGGACCCCCGCGCGCTCCGCGACCTCGACGCGGCCTTCGCCGTCGACCGGGCACCCGAGCGCGGCTGGTTCTTCTGACCGCGCGCGTGACCGGGCAGGCGAGGCCGCACACCGTCGGAGCTTCCAGCGCCGGACCGCGGTCGGTCCGAACGCGCGTCGACCGCGCCGCCGGGGCCGTGAACCGGGACCGCCCGGATGCCGCACCCGCGCTCGGTGAACCGGTGCGCCGACCGCGCGGCCGGGCCCCGGCGCCGTGTCAGCCGCGGTGTCAGCCGGCCGTCAGGGCGGTGTCAGGCCGGACGGCGACAGTGGGTCCACCGAAGAAACCAGCGGCGCCGCAGATCGTTCCGGCGCCCTCACCGATGGGAGCACATCATGTCGACCAGCACGCTGACCGCCCAGGACGCCGGCACCCTGCGCACCGCCGCCTACGGTGCCGTGGCACTCCTGGCCGCGGCCGGGGCGCCGCACAAGGGGATCGCCCAGGGGTCCCGGGCCCTCACCTCCGCCACCGGCCTGGTCGGGCACGTGCTCGCCGCCCGGTCCCGGGACATCGACCTGCCGGGGAAGTCCGTCGCCGACCTCGCGGGCCGGGTGCTGCCGGGTCTCACCGCGAGCATGCGCCTGCTCGCCGACCGGCAGCAGGCCGAGGCGGACAACTTCCGCGACACCGTGCTGATCGCCGTCGAGTCCGCGGCCGGCTCCACCGGCGGCGCGAACCCGGCGGTGGCCGCGATGGCCCGCAAGATCGAGGCCGCGCTCGACGCCGCCTGAGCGGGGTGCGGCGAACCCGCCGACCCGTCCCGAGACACCCTCGGGACGGGTCGGCGGCGTGCGGCGTGGGCGACCTTGTTGTTTCGCGCTCCGCACCGGGCCGGACGGCTGTGAAGTCAGCTCACGCCGCGGGGTTGCCCGTCGATGCCTGACGTGGTCGTGCGGAGGCGACCGGATCCTTCATCCGTTCCGCGCCGCCCGCCGCCGCGACCGCCGGCCGCGACCGCGCCGACCCGATGATCGGCGGCGCGCGCATCCGCGCAGTTCAGGAAGTGCTTTCGGGGTCGAGCGGACCGTTCCGGAACGGGGGATTGCGGCCCCCGGAAAACCAGCGTGACCGCTGGAAAACTGTGCGCGAGAGGGGACTTGAACCCCTACGTCCGTGGACACCAGAACCTAAATCTGGCGCGTCTGCCAATTCCGCCACTCGCGCTTGATGGTACGACCGTCCAAACTCTACCGGTCGAAACGCGCGGAATGAAGCACTGACACGGCGTGGCGTACTCACGAGTAACACGACCTGGGATTATAACGATTCGGTAACGCTCAATATGAGGGGCACTCACGTTTGCGAATCGGACAGGAGTGCCTGACCTGTGGGTTCAAACATGAGGCGGAGTCATGTTTCAGATAAAAGTGGTACGTCCGTCTAGGAAATACCGATCGGTAGCTGGCCGGGCGCCAGCAAACGTGAGGATTTCCTCATGATTCTGTGCCATCGTGGGCCGCACAACAGGCCCGACGGGCTGCCGGAGACGTGTGCGTTCCGCCGTGAGCGGGAGGCCGGGAGAAGGAAGTCGAAGCGACTTGACGATCAACGAGAGCACCGACAGGGTCACCGGCGCGCGCGCGATGGTGAGTGGTCGCGACCACAGTTCGGCCGTCGCCGCGCCGCTGCTTGACCGGTTGCACGGCGGCGCGGCCTACGCGCTGGCCTTCGGCGGTCAGGGCGCGCAGTGGCTGCGCGAGCTCGAGGAGATCGGCCGCGACAGCGCGCTGGAATCCGAACTGGGCGCGCTCGTGGACGAGGCCGCCGGGCTGCTGGAGCCGGTTGCGGCACAGTTGCTGGTGGTGCGGCCGGGCGGATTCGACCCGATGGGCTGGATCCTCGAGAGTGAGCTGGACGAGCCCGACGAGCCCTCGGCGGCCCCGAGCGACGCGGTGCTGCGGTCCGCGCCCGTCTCGATGCCGGGCGTGCTGCTGTCCCAGCTGGCCGCGCTGCGCGCGCTGCGCCTGCAGGGCCTCGACACCGCCGAGCACGCGCCGTGCGCGGTGATCGGCCATTCGCAGGGCCTGCTGGCCGCGGCGGCGGTGGGCGCCGAGGGCGCCCGCGACGCCGAGATGCTCGCGCTGGCCCAGCTGATCGGCGCCGCCGCCGGCCTGGTCGCGCGTCGCCGCGGGCTCATGCCGGTGGGCGACAGCTCGCCGATGGTCGCGGTCTCCAACGTCGATCCCGAACAGCTGCGGGCCATCGCGGCCGAGGTCGCCGAGGGCGTCGACCCCGCGATCGCCGCCGTGGTCTCCATCCGCAACGGCCGTCGCCGCGTGGTGCTCTCGGGCGCGCCCGCCCAGATCGAGCGCGTGCGCGTCCGCTGCGCCCAGCTGCACGACGAGCAGACCCGCGAGCGCGAGGCGAAGATCCGCGGCGGCGCGGTGTTCGCCCCGGTCTTCGAGGACATCCCGGTCGACGTCGCGTTCCATCACCCCGCGCTGGCCGAGACCGTCGACATCGCCGAGGGCTGGGCCCGCCAGTGCGGCCTCGACGCCGAGCTCGCCGCCTCGCTCACCCAGCGCGTGCTGGTCGACCCGATCGACTGGGTCGCCGCGGTCGACCAGGTCGTCGAGGCCGGTGCCGAGTGGATCCTCGACCTGGGTCCCGGCGACCTGCTGACCCGCGTCACCGCCGGTTCGCTCAAGGGCACCGGCGTCGGCGTCATCGCCGCGGCCACCCGCGCGGGCCAGCGCAGCCTGCTCACCCCGGGCGCCGCCCCCGAGCCCGCCGCGGCGTGGTCGAGCTTCGCGCCGCGCCCGGTGCGCCTGCCCAACGGCCGCGTGGTCGTGGAGACCGCGTTCACCAAGCTGACCGGCCGCTCGCCGATCCTGCTCGCGGGCATGACCCCGACCACGGTCGACGCCAAGATCGTCGCCGCCGCGGCCAACGCGGGCCACTGGGCCGAGCTGGCGGGCGGCGGACAGGTCACCGAGCAGATCTTCGCCGACCGGGTCACCGAGCTGAAGCAGCTGCTGCAGCCGGGCCGCGCGGTCCAGTTCAACTCGCTGTTCCTCGACCCCTACCTGTGGAAGCTGCAGCTGGGCGGCAAGCGCCTCGTGCAGAAGTCGCGCGCGGCAGGCGCGCCGTTCGACGGCGTCGTCGTCACCGCGGGCATCCCCGAGCTCGACGAAGCGGTCGCGCTCATCGGCGAGCTGACCGAGGCGGGCATCAGCCACGTCGCGTTCAAGCCGGGCACCGTCGCCCAGATCCGCGCGGTGCTCCGTATCGCCGACGAGGTCGGCGACTACCCGGTCATCATGCACATCGAGGGCGGCAAGGCCGGCGGCCACCACTCCTGGGAGGACCTCGACGACCTGCTGCTGGCCACCTACGCCGAGCTGCGCGGCCGCGCGAACGTCGTCGTGTGCGTCGGCGGTGGCATCGGCACCCCCGAGCGGGCCACCGAATACCTGACCGGCACCTGGGCCACCGTGCACGGCTACCCGGTCATGCCGCTGGACGGCGTGCTGGTCGGCACCGCCGCGATGGCCACGCTCGAGGCCACCACCGCGCCCGAGGTCAAGCAGCTGCTCGTCGACACGCCCGGCACCCCGGACTGGGTCGGTGCGGGCACCGCCTCGGGCGGGATGGCCTCGGGCCGCAGCCAGCTCGGCGCCGACATCCACGAGATCGACAACGCCGCCTCCCGCACCGGCCGCCTGCTCGACGAGGTCGCCGGCGACGCCGAGGCCGTCGCGGCGCGCCGGGACGAGATCATCGCCGCGCTCGACGCCACCGCCAAGCCCTACTTCGGCGACGTCGCCACCATGACCTACGAGCAGTGGCTGCGGCGCTACGTGCAGCTGGCCGTCGGCGGCGACCGCGCGATCTCCTTCGACTGCGGCAGCGACCTGGGCGAGGCCATCCGCGAGGCGACCCGCTCGGAGTGGCTCGACATCACCTGGCGCGACCGGTTCGCGGAGATGGTGCGCCGCACCGAATCCCGCCTGCACCCGGCCGACAGCGGCGAGATCCCCACCCTCTTCGCCGACGACGCCGCCTTCGAGCACCCCGTCGACGCCCTGTGCACGCTGCGCAAGCAGTACCCGGCCGTCGCCGAGACCGTGCTGCACCCGGCCGACGTGCCGTTCTTCGTCTCGCTGTGCAAGACCCCGGGCAAGCCGGTGAACTTCGTGCCCGTCATCGACGCCGACGTGCGCCGCTGGTGGCGCTCGGACTCCCTGTGGCAGGCGCACGACCCGCGCTACTCGGCCGACCAGGTCTGCATCATCCCCGGCACCGTCGCCGTCGCGGGCATCACCCGCGTCGACGAGCCGGTCGGCGAGCTGCTCGACCGCTTCGAGCAGGACACCGCCTACACGCTGGTCCGGTCGGGTGTCGTCCCGGCCGCCGTCGACGCGCGCCGCGTCGCGGGCATCGCCGCGGGCCCGATCGACGCCGTGCTGGCCGCGCCGGACGTGCAGTGGTCCGGCCGCGTCACCGTCAACCCGGTGCACCGCCTCGGCGCCGTGCACGAATGGGTCCGCGACGGCGAGGCCGTCGTGCATCCGGGCACCGGCGCCCGGCTGGTCGAGACCACCGGCCCCGAAGCCGAATCCGGCTACGCCGAGCTGACCGTGCCGCTGCTGGGCGAGCGCGAGGTGCGCATCCGCATCACCGTGCCGGTCAGCGTGTACTCCGGCGGCGCGCCCGTGATCACCGAGGCCGACGCCGAGACCGCCATGTCGGCGCTGCTGGCCGTCGCCGCCGGGCAGGACCTGCCCGAGGTGAAGGCCGGTGTCGCGCACCTGAACCTGGCCTGGACCCCCGACCTGGTCGCCGACCACGCCGGCGTCACCGGCGCCGGGCTGCCCGCCACCCTGAGCACCCTCGGCCGCACCGCGCCCGACGTGCTGGTCGGCGCCTGCTGGCCCGCCGTGTTCGCGGTGCTCGGCGCCGCGCGCACCCCGCGCGGCGGCTCGGTCATCGAGGGCATGCTCGACCTGGTCCACCTCGACCACCGCATCGAGCTGCTGCGCGAGCTGCCCGCCGAGACCGGCATCCTGGTCGTGCGGGCCGAGGGCGGCGAGGTCGTCGACACCGACATGGGCCGCGTCGTCGAGGTCTCGGTGAGCATCGGCGACATGGCGGGCCACGGCCTCGAGGTCACCCCGCTGGCCACCATGGTCGAGCGCTTCGCGATCCGCGGCCGCAACGGCGCCGGCGAGCTCGCCGACCCGCCGCGGGCCGGGGGCACCCTGTCCGAGGCGGCCGTCGACACCCCGCGCCGTCGTCGCCGCGACCTCACCATGGCGGCCCCGCGCGACATGCGCGCCTTCGCCGAGGTCTCCGGCGACCACAACCCGATCCACACCTCCGACGCCGCCGCCAAGCTGGCCGGCCTCGGCTCCCCGATCGTGCACGGCATGTGGCTCTCGGCCGCCGCCCAGCACGCGGTGAGCGCCGTGGATCCCGAAAGCTCCCTCCCCGCACGCACTCTCACGGCCTGGACCACCCGGTTCCTCGGCATGGTCCGCCCCGGCGCGGCCATCGACGTGCGGGTGGAGCGGATCGCGGTGGACTCCGGCAGCGAGATCGTCGAGGTGTCCTGCCGGGTCGACGGTGACCTGGTCATGACCGCGACCGGGCGCACCGCCGCCCCGAAGACCGTGTACGCCTTCCCGGGCCAGGGCATCCAGCGCAAGGGGATGGGTCTGGACGCGCTGACCCGCTCGAAGGCCGCCAAGAAGGTGTGGGAGCGTGCCGACGCGCACACCCGCGCGGCACTCGGCTTCTCCATCCTGGCGGTGGTGCGCGACAACCCGACCGTGCTGCGCGCCCGCGGCATCGAGCACCGGCACCCCGACGGCGTGCTGCACCTGACCCAGTTCACGCAGGTCGCCATGGCGACGCTCGGCGTCGCCCAGGTCGCCGAACTGCGCGAGGCGGGCGCCTTCGTCGAGGGCGCCATGCTGGCGGGCCACTCGGTCGGCGAGTACAACGCGCTGGCCGCGGTCGCAGGCGTGCTGCCGCTCGAGGCGGTGCTCGAGGTCGTGTTCCAGCGCGGCTCGGCGATGCACGAGCTGGTCCCGCGTGACGCCAAGGGCCGCAGCAACTACCGCATGGCCGCCATCCGACCCTCGCAGATCGGGCTGCCCGACGACGAGGTCGTCGGCTTCGTGAGCGGGATCGGCGAGCAGACCGGCGAGTTCCTCGAGGTGGTCAACCTCAACCTGCGCGGCTCGCAGTACGCCATCGCGGGCACCGTCGCCGGGCTCGAGGCCCTGGAGGCCGAGATCGACCGCCGCCGTGCCGAATTCGGTGGGAAGCGGGCGTTCATCCTGGTGCCCGGCATCGACGTGCCGTTCCACTCCACCGTGCTGCGCGACGGCGTGCCGGAGTTCCGGCACAAGCTCGAGCTGCTGCTGCCCGCCGAGGTGGACCCGGCGGTGCTCGTCGGGCGCTACATCCCGAACCTGGTGCCGCGCCCGTTCACCCTCGAGCGCGCGTTCCTCGAGGAGATCGCCGACCTCGTGCCCTCGGAGCCGCTGCGCGCCGTGCTCGCCGACTTCGGCGCGTGGGACGGCCGCGACGCCGAACTGTGCCGCGTGGTGCTGATCGAGCTGCTGGCCTGGCAGTTCGCCAGCCCGGTCCGCTGGATCGAGACCCAGGACCTGCTGTTCTCCGATCCCGCGCACGGCGGTCTCGGCGTCGAGCGGTTCGTCGAGATCGGTCTCGGCGCCACCCCGACCGTGGCCAACCTGGCCTCGCAGACCCTGAAGCTGCCCGCCTTCGGCGGCGCGACGGTCGAGGTCGTCAACGTCGAGCGCGACGCTGCGGTCGTCTACTCCACCGACACCGATCCGGCCCCCGTCGACGAGGTCGAGGA
>NZ_BAGK01000211.1 GCF_000308795.1 Nocardia thailandica NBRC 100428
GGCCATGAGCGTCAGGGCGATGGCCATGTTCCCGCCGACCGAGTCACCGGCCAGGGCGATCCGCGCCGGGTCGAGGCCCTCGCCCGCGCCGTCGGTGCTCACCCACTGCGCGACCCGATAGGACTGCTCGTTGGCCACCGGGTAGCGGACCTCGGGGGAGCGGTCGTACTCGGGGAAGACGACGGCGGCGTTCGCGCCGACGGCGAGGTCGCGCACGAGGCGGTCGTGGGTGTGCGCGTCACCGAATACCCAGCCCGCGCCGTGGGTGTAGACGATGACCGGCAGCGGGCCCGCGGCGTCCTTCGGGCGGACGAGGCGTACCCGCACCGACCCGGTGGGGCCGCCGGGGACGGTGAGCCACTTCTCGTCGACCTCGGGCTTGGCGATCGGCGCGTCCTGCACCGAGTCGACCGCCTTGCGGCCCTCCTCCGGCGTGAGCTGGTAGAGGAACGGCGGCGTGGAGGTCGCGTCGACGAAGTCCTGCGCGGCAGGCTCGAGGGAGAGGCCGTGGGGGTTGCCGGACATGATGTCCTTTCCTGGATGCGGCGGAATTGCTGTGCGGCAACCAGTGTCGGTGGCGACCGCCGCGCGGCGCCCCTCCTGAGCGGCCGTGAATACCCCTTATCCGGCCACCGCGCGGGCCGGCCGGTCAGGCGGTGAGGGACCCGGTCGAGCGGAACCGCTGCTGATACTTGCTCGGCGAGATGCCGAGCCGGGCCACGAACGCCCGGCGCAGGGCCTCGCTCGTGCCGTACCCCGCGGCCGTCGCCGCCTCGGTGACGTTGGCCCCGGCGTGCAGCATGTCGCGGGCGAGGCCGAAGCGGATGAACGCGACGTACTCGGCGGGGGAGCGTTCGACCTCGGTCCGGAACAGGCGGGTCAGGTGCCGCACGCTGACCTGGGCGTGGGCGGCCAGGCTCTCCACGGTGTGCGGGTAGGCGGGGTCCGCGCAGATCCGGTCGACGACCGCGCGCACCAGCGGGCTGCGCGGCGGCGGCCCGCTCAGCGACGCCGAGAACTGCGACTGCCCGCCCGCGCGCTGCATGTAGACCACCAGCGACTGGGCGACCCGCCGCGCGACGTCGGCGCCGTGGTCCTCCTCGACCAGCGCCAGCGCCAGATCGATCCCGGCCGCCACCCCCGCCGAGCTGTAGAGGTTGCCGTCGCGGACGAAGATGGCGTCCGGGTCGACCGACACGGCCGGATACTGCCGGGCGAGGTCGGCGGCGAACTTCCAGTGCGTGGTCGCCCGCCTGCCGTCGAGGATGCCCAGTTCCGCCAGGACGAACGCGCCGCTGCAGATCGAGGCGAGGCGCCGGGTGTTCCAGGACAGGTGCCGGGCCGCGTCGAGCAGTCGCGGCGTCACGAACCGTGCGGGCGGCAGTTCGCTGCCGGGCACGATGACGGTGTCGAAGCGGCCCGCGGCGCTCGCGGCGGCGGCGACCTGGATCCGGGCGCCGATGGAGGTGGCGACGTCGGCGCCGTCGGCCGAGACCAGCACCACCTCGTAGGCGTCCACCGACTGGTTGGCCTCCACGAAGACCTCCGCCGGCCCGGCGAAATCGAGCATCTTGACCCCGTCGAACACCAGGATGCCGATGCGGCGGCGCGGCGACGTGCCGGTGGAACCAGAGAGCATACGGACAAGTATGGTCCACCGCTTCCCTCTGCAAGCATCGGCCGCCCGCGACGGTGCCCCGTGCCCGCCCGTCATGGTAGAACCTGTTTCAGAAAAGTGGTGAGGAGCGCGTGGTGGACGTTCATCTGCAATTGGACGGGGACCCCCGGACCGCCGCGGGCCGCGCCCGGGACCTCGCCGCGATCGGCGCCGACGGCGTGTTCACCTTCGAGGGACCGCACGACGTGTTCGTCCCGCTCACCCTGGCCGCCGACAGCGGCCTCCGCCTCATGACCAATGTGGCGATCGCGGGTCCGCGCAGCCCACTGCACCTGGCGCACACGGCCTACGACCTGCACCTCTACAGCGGCGGCCGGTTCCGGCTCGGGCTCGGCTCGCAGATCCGGCCGCACATCGAGAAGCGCTACGGCGCGCCGTGGGGGCGGCCCGCCGCCCGCACCGCGGAGTCGGTCCGGGCGGTCCGGGCCATCCTGGCCGCCTGGCAGGGGCGGCGGCCCCTCGACTTCCGCGGCGAGTTCTTCACCCACACACTGATGCCGCCGACCTTCGACCCCGGTCCCCACCCGTACGGTCCGCCGCCGGTGTACATGGGCGCGCTCGGGCCGATCATGACCCGGACCGCCGCCGAGGTGGCCGACGGGCTGCTCGTCATGCCCTTCAACAGCGCGCGCCACCTCGCGACCCGGACCCTGCCCGCGGTGGCCGAGGGCCTGCGCCGGTCCGGGCGCCAGGCCCGGGATTTCGGCATCGTCGCGCAGGTGATGGTCGCCATGGGCGACACCGACGCGGCGCTGTCCGCCGCGATCGACGGCGTGGCCGCCCTGATCGCCTTCTACGGATCGACTCCGGCCTATCGCCCGGTCCTCGAGGCCGAGGGCTGGGCGGACCTGCACCCCGAGCTGAACCTCCTGTCCAAGGCGGGCCGCTTCGCCGAGATGCGGGCGCTCGTCACCGAGGACATGGTGCGCACCATCGCAGTGGCGGGCACGCCGCGGCAGTGCGCGGACCTCATCCTCGAGCGCTTCGGCGCGATCGCCGGCGAGGTGTGCTGCTATTTCCCGGGCTCCCGGCCCGGGCTCGGCGCGATCGAGGACTTGGTCGCGGCCCTGCACGGGCGGTGAGCGCGTCCGGCGGGTCAGGTCAGCCGCGCGGCCAGCCTACGCGCGTTCATGTGCCCGATGGCCTCGATGGTGACCATCGGGTTCACGCCCGAGGAGGTCGGGAAACAGGACGCGTCGGCCACCACGACATTGGGGACCTCCCAGCACGCGCCGTCGGGGTCGGTGGCCGACATGTCGGCCGAACCACCCATGCGCGCCGAGCCCATGATGTGCAGCGCGCCGAGCGAGCACTGCCCCGGCCCGTAGCCCGCGGCGCGGGCCGCCGCGGCGAAACCGTCCCGGTCGCCGTCGGTGCCCGGCGTGTAGCCGACCCCCGCCTGGTGGCCCGAGAAGATCCGGCGCGCCCCGGCGGCTTCGAGGATGTCGGCGGCGCCGACGACGCCGGTGTGCAGGTGCTCGGCGTCGCGTCTCGACAGGCGATACTTCACGATCGGCTCGCCCGCCTTGTCGACGCCGACGGTGCCGGAGTCGCGGTCGCGGGTGATGATGCCGACGGCGTTCGTCCGCGCGAAGTCCAGCATGGACGACAGGTGCGCCCCGGCGCCGCGCCAGCCGAGGAAGCCCGTCGCCAGGCCGGGATTCAGCGGGCCGGTCTCGTAGATCACGCCGTAGCCGTCGCCGTCGAGATCGGCGTGCTCCCGGCAGATCCGGGTCTGCAGGCCGCCCTCCCAGCCGCGGATCTCCTCGTCGAAGACGCCGAACACGGCGGCGGCCGGGTGCAGGCGCAGGTGCCGCCCGATGTTCTTGTTGGACAGGCCGGATCGCCGCAGCAGCGCCGGTGTTTGGATCGCGCCCGCGGCGACGACGACGGCCCGCGCCCGCACCGTCAGCTCGGCACCCTCGGCGTTGCGGGCGACGACCCGCTCGGCGCGGCCGTTGCGGACGGTGATCTCGCGGACATCGGCCCCCACGTAGAGCCGCGCGCCGTGCCCGGCGGCGTCGGCCAGCCAGGTCTTGGTCACCGACTGCTTGGCCCCGAGCCGGCAGCCGTACCCGCAGCGCCCGCACTCCACCCCCGCGTCGCAGGCGTCGGACACGTTGCGCGGCAGGGTGTCCACGGCCCAGCCGAGTTTCTCCGCGCCGCGCACGAGGACGTCGTCGCGGCGGGACGAGGAGGATCGCCGCTCGGTGACGCCGATCCGGGTCAGGACCGCGGCCAGCGATTCGCCGAACTCGTCCTCGCCGAACTGCCGTGCGCCCAGCGCGGCCCACTCCGCGCGCACCCGGTCCGGGGTCGCCAGCGAGGTGCTCCAGTTGACCACCGTCCCGCCGCCGAGGCAGCTGCCCGCGACCAGCGTCAGCTGGCCCTCGGCGGTGGCCGACGGTCCGGCGGTGTAGAGCTGCCGCAGCGCCGCCCACTCGCCCGCGCCGAAATCCTGGTCGTCGTAGTACTCGCCGCGCTCGAGCACGATCACGTCGAGCCCCGCCTCGGCCAGTACCGCCGCGGCCGCGCCGCCGCCCGCGCCCGAACCGACGACGACCACGTCGCACGACAGCTCGGTCGGCTCGGTCCAGCGCCGCACCGCGAGCGGGGGCGCGGGGGCCGTCGACAGGGGGCCGGTGGGTGCCGGATAGCCGATCCGCTCCCACAGCGGGTTGGTGCCCGTCGGCCCCGGCGTGACGTTGTAGGCCAGCAGGGTCGCCTGCTTGAGCGCCTGGAACACCGTGCGCACCGGGGCGAGCCGCGAGTCGCCCAGCCGCAACAGCGCCGCCTCGCGCCGGGCCTGGGGCAGCGCCGAGAACCGGGTGAAACCGCGCCCGGCGAGCACCCCGAAGAACGGCGAGTCCCACAGGGAGAGCAGCGTGGCCAGCTGATCGCGTTCGGCGGCGCGGGGATTGCGGCCGACCAGCTCCTCGATGGTCGCGACCGCCCCGAGGGAGGACGCGGAGGGTAGCCCCTTGCCGTCCCCGGGTACGAACGTGTCACAGATCGTCGCCAGCGCGGCACGCTGGTCGGCACTCAAACCCATGGAACCAACCTCTCGACCGCCGATTTCTATCACAGAGAGAGAATGCTCCGTAACAAATTGGTGTGCCCCGGATGGCCCGACCACTCTGTGAGCCGGGTCACTCGACGTTGACCTCAACAAATGTTGAGATTCGATGCTGGGTCGGTGACCGATCCATCTCCCACGAAGCGGGGACCCATGACACCGCAGCGCGTTTCCGCCGACGAGCCGACCACACGGCCGGACGACCCCCTGCGGGTCGCGGTCGTCATCGGCAGCGCCCGGGAGGGCCGCTTCGGCCCGACCGTCGCCGGCTGGTTCGCCGGCCGCGTCGCCGACCGCGCAGGCCTCCGTGCCGACCTCGTCGACGTCCGGGACCGTGCCCCCGGCGAGAAGCTCTCGCGCGCCGACGCTTTCGTCATCGTGACCCCCGAATACAACCACAGCTTCCCCGGCGCGCTGAAGATCCTCATCGACGACCACGTCACCGAGTGGCACGCCAAGCCGGTGGCCTTCGTCTCCTACGGCGGCATCTCCGGCGGACTCCGGGCCGTGGAACAGCTGCGCCCCGTGTTCGCCGAACTGCACGCGGTCACCGTCCGCGACACCGTCAGCTTCGCGCATCCCTGGCACCGATTCGACGACGCGGGCGGCCTGCTCGACCCCGGCGACGCCGAGGCCGCCGCCGCGACGCTGCTCGACCGCCTGACCTGGTGGGGCGCCGCGCTGCGCACCGCCCGCGCCACCCACCCCTACGGGAGGTGATCGCCGTGACCACCCGCAACCCGACGGCCGTCGTGCTCGTCCTCCTGGTCGGCACGATCATGGCCACCCTCGACCAGACCATCGTCAACGTCGCCCTCGACACGCTGTCGCTCGAATTCGGTGTCGGCCTCGGCACCATCCAGTGGGTCGCCACCGGGTACTCGCTGGCGCTGGGCGCCGTCGTCCCTGCCTCGGCGTGGCTGGTCGGGCGCGTCGGCGCCAAACGCCTGTACTCGGTGGCGCTGGCCGCCTTCGCGCTCGGCTCCGTGCTGGCGGGACTGTCCTGGAACATCGAGTCGCTCATCGCCTTTCGCGTACTGCAGGGCGCGAGCGGCGGGCTGCTGATGCCCGTCGCCATGACGATCCTGCTGCGTGCGGCCGGACCCGACCGGCTCGGCCGGGCGATG
Organism: Nocardia thailandica NBRC 100428; assembly: GCF_000308795.1. Classification (GTDB taxonomy): domain Bacteria; phylum Actinomycetota; class Actinomycetes; order Mycobacteriales; family Mycobacteriaceae; genus Nocardia; species Nocardia thailandica. Next base: position 5,882 of record NZ_BAGK01000211.1, read on the forward strand.
AGCACCCTCGGCCTCGCCATCCTGGTCGGCCCGCTGCTCGGGCCGGTGCTCGGCGGCTACCTCATCGACGAGGTGTCCTGGCGCGCGATGTTCTTCGTCAACCTGCCCCTCGGCGTGCTCGCGCTGGCGCTGACGGCCCGCGTCATCCCCGCCGACGCGCCCGAGCCGCCGCGCGCGCCCGACGTGCGCGGACTGCTGCTCCTGTCACCAGGGCTCGCGCTGCTCATCTACGGGGTCACCGCCGCCGGGGAGCACGCCGGGTTCGCCGCGCCGGCCGTCTGGGGTCCGATGCTGACCGGCGCGCTGCTGATCGCCGCCTTCGTCCGGCACTCGCTGATCACGCGGGCGCCCCTGGTCGACCTGCGGATCCTCGCCAACCGCACCACGGGCATCGCCGCGACCGCGCTCGCGTTGTTCGCCACCGGCTACTTCGGTTCGATGCTGCTGCTGCCCCTGTACTTCCAGATCGTGCGGGGCGACAGCGCGCTGGCGGCGGGCGCGCTCGGCATTCCCTTCGCCCTCGCCTCCGGGACGACGATGCAGGTGGCGGGCAGGCTCATCGACCGCGTCCCGCCGGGCCGCTACCTGCCGTTCTCGATCACGGTGGCGCTCACCGGTTTCACGCTCTTCGCCGTCCTCCTCGACACCGACGCCCCCTACGGTGCGCTCGCCGCGGCGATGCTCCTGATGGGCGCGGGCGGCGGCGGCACCATGATGCCGCTGCTGACCACCGCGACCCGGCCCCTGCGCCGCGAGCAGCAACCGGCGGGCTCCACCGTCCTGAACATGATCAGTACCACCGCCACCGTCCTCGGCACCGCGATCACCTCCGTCACCCTGGGCGCCCTGCTCCCCGTCGACGGCGGCCTCCAGGAACTGCACGCCCTGCCCCCGGCGGACCGCGCCGCCCTGACCCCCGCCCTGGCCGACGCGTTCCAGCACACCTATCTGATCGCCCCGCTCCTGATCGCCCTGGCCGCCGTCCCCGCCCTGCTGCTACCCCGCCGCCCGGCCCCGGAATCCCTGCCGCGGAGGACGGAGCGACTTCCGGAGCCGGCGTGACGGAGGCCCCGCCCGGAGACCTCTCCGGGCGGGGCCTCGTGGGAGACCGCGTCTCAGGCGCCGGTGTCGGCGGCGGAGGTGGACGGGACGTCCGGCGGCGTCGCCTCGACGGAGGGCTCGGTGGGGACCTTCTTCTCGCGCGCGGCGGCGGTGCGGGCCAGCAGGACCCGCATGACCGGCTCGACGACGCGCGCCGCGATGGGGCCGAGGACCGCCATGATCAGGACGTAGGTGGTGGCCAGGGCGGCGAATTCGTTCGGTACCGCGCCCGCGGCGACCGCGAGGCCCGCGATGACGATGGAGAATTCGCCGCGGGCGACCAGGGCGGTGCCCGCGCGGGCGCGGCCGAGCGGGGAGGCGCCCGCGCGTTTCGCGGCCCACCAGCCGGTGGCGACCTTGGTGGCGGTGGTGACCACGGCGAGCAGGATCGCCCAGCCGAGCACGGGCGGGATGCTGGCCGGGTCGGTGCTGAGGCCGAAGAGCACGAAGAACATGGCCGCGAACAGGTCTCGCAGGGGCTCGAGGATCTTGGTCGCGTTGTGGGCGGTCGAATCGGAGATCGCGATACCGAGCAGGAAGGCGCCGACCGCGGCCGAGACCTGCAGGGCGGAGGCGAGACCGGCGACCAGCAGCGCCGAGCCGAGCAGCTTGAGCAGGAAGACCTCCCGGTCGTCGCTGTTCACGATCGCCGAGACGTAGCGGCCGTAGCGCAGGGCGACGACCAGGACAACGGTCACCGCGGCCAGCGCGATGCCCACGGTGGTCAACCCGGCCAGGAAGCCGACGCCGGCCAGCACCGCGGTGAGCACCGGCAGGTACAGCGCCATCGCCAGGTCCTCGAACACCAGGATCGACAGGATGACCGGCGTCTCGCGGTTGCCGAGGCGGCCCAGGTCGTTGAGCACCTTGGCGACGATGCCGGAGGAGGAGATGTAGGTGACGCCGGCCATGGCGATCGCGCCGGTGGGTCCGAGGCCGAGCATGAGCGCGACGATGACACCCGGTGTCGCGTTCAGGACGAGATCGAGCATGCCCGCTGTCCAGGATTTCCGCATTCCGGTGACCAGTTCACCGGCCGTGTATTCCAGGCCGAGCAACAGCAGCAGCAGAACCACGCCGATCTCACTGGCGAGATGGATGAAATCCTCGACCTCGTGCAGTTCGATCAGGCCCCCGGTCCCGAAGACCAACCCCCCGAGCAGATACAGCGGAATAGGTGACAGGCCGATGCGCGCGGCGATGCGTCCCAGCACACCGAGCCCGAAGAAGACAGCCCCCAGCTGGATCAAGGCCAGCGTCGTCGGAGTCAGATTCATCGGCTCACCCGCCACTCAGGATCGACGCGGCGGCGTCGAGCCCGGCGCTGGTGCCCACGACGACGACCATGTCGCCCGCCTCGAACACGAGCTCCGGGCCCGGCGAGGGCAGGATCTTGCCCGCGCGCAGGACGGCGACGACGGAGGCACGGGTGCGGGTGCGCAGCTCGGTGTCGCCCAGGGGGCGCAGCACGAACGGCGAGCCGGGGACCAGCGGGATCGAGCGGGTGCTCACGCCCTCGAGGTCGCGGTGCTCCTCCCGCAGCTGCGCCACCAGCCGCGGGGCGCCGAGCAGGCCGGCCAGGGTCCGGGCCTCGTCGTCGGACAGCGGCACCTGGACGGTGGAATCGGGATCGCCCGCCGCGGTGAATATCAGATCCGTTCCGCCGTCGCGGTGGTCGATCACACCGATTCTGCGGTCCACTTTCGTCAGTGAAAAGTCTTTGCGGATACCGATTCCCGGCAGCGAAGTCACATCTACGTTCATTGCATCACCTAACCTGAGTCAGGCAATACCTTACCGGTTCTTTACTATCGCTATGGCTGCGCCGGAGAATGCCGCGTCACGTGCGGAGTCGTCACCCGGTGGCGAGAAGCCGCCGCGCTTTCTTCAAACCGTCGGGCGTGCCGACCACGACGACCAGATCGCCGGCGACGAAGGTGAAATCGGTGGTGGGGGAGGCGGTCACCTCGCCCCCGCGCACCACGGCCACGATCGAGGCCTTGGTGCGGGTGCGCAGGGCGGTGTCCGCCAGGGTGCGGCCGTCGAACGGGCCGCCGCGATCGATGGCGAACTGGCCCGTCGAGAGCCCGCCGACCTGCCCCGGCGCCTCGGCGGTCTCCACCAGCTGCGGCGCGCCGAGCAGCCCGGCGAGCACGCCGACCTCGCTGCCCGACAACGGAATCGACTCGGTGGCGTCGATGTCGTCGACCCGCGAGACGATCAGGTCGATCGTGCCGTCGCGGTGCTCGACCACCCCGATCCGGCGTCGCGCCTGCGCCAACCGGAAGTCCTTGCATACGCCGATCCCGGGTAGCGGTGTCACATCGATGTCCACTCGCTCACAGTACGACCAGTACACGTCCGTCCGTCAAGCCACCCGAGGAACCCCGGGTCACGGCCCGCGGCGCGTGAGCGACGGCACGAGGTCGCGGGCGCGGGCGATGGCATCGGGGGTGTGCTCGAACAGGTGCGCCCGCCCTCCGGCGGGCAGGGCGCCGACGGTGGCGAGCCTGCGCCGGTGCTCGGGACGCAGGCCCGACATCAGGACCACGATGTGTCGATGCTCGAGTTTGCGCACGGCGTCGCGGAGCACCAGGGCGCCGGTCGTGTCCAGCACGGTCACGTGCGACATGCGCAACACCACGACGTGGACCCCGGACACTTCGGCCAGCTCGAGCAGGAACCGGTGCGCCGCACCGAAGAACAGCGGGCCGTCGAGCCGGTAGGCGACGATGCGGTCGTGCAGCAGCCGGTGTTCCTCGCCGACGTGCGCGGTGTCCGGGTCGTCCCGCCCGAGGGGGATCTGCCGCAGCCGGGCCTCTTCGGCGACGGCCCGCAGGGCCAGCAGCACCGCGATGCCGACCCCCACCGCGACGGCGGAGACCAGGTCGAGGGCCACGGTGACCGCGAAGGTGACGATCATGATCGCGGCGTCGCCCCGGGAGGACCGGGCGATCGCCGACAGCGACGCGGTCTCCACCATGCGCACCGTGGTGGCCAGCAGCACGCCGGCCAGCGCGGCCGTCGGGATGCCCGCGACCAGCGGGGCGGCCAGGAAGACGATCGCGGCCAGCACGACGGCGTGGGTGAGCGCGGCCAGCCGCGTCCGCGCCCCGGACCGCACGTTGACCGCGGTGCGCGCGATGGCGCCGGTGGCCGGGACGCCGCCGAACAGGGGAGCGGCGATGTTGGCCAGGCCCTGCCCGAGCAGCTCCCGATCGGGATCGTGGCGGGTCCCGACGGCCATGGCATCGGCGGCGGTGGCCGACAACAGCGATTCCAGGGCGGCCAGCGCGGCGACGGCCAGCGCGGGCGCCAGCAGGCCGCCCACCGCGCCGGGATCGAGGAAATCCAGGCTGGGCGTGGGTAATCCGGCGGGGATGGCGCCGATCGTCGCGAGGTCGACGTGGGGCAGTCGCGCGGCCACCGTGGCCGCGATGACCGCGAGCAGGGCGAACGGCAGCCGGGGCGCGAAGCGGCCGCCCGCGAGGACCACCGCGGCCACCGCGGCCGCCGTCACCACGGGCGCCGGGCGCGGGTCGGCCGCGAACTGCCGCGCCGCGTCGGCGGCGGACTGCCACACCTTCTCGCCGCCGGCGTGGGCGATGCCGAGGGCCGCGGGCACCTGCTGGAGGGCGATGACCGCGGCGATGCCCGCGGTGAAGCCCTCGATCACCGGGGCGGGCATGTAGCGCACGGCGCGCCCGACCCCGGCGATCGCGAGCGCCACCAGCACGATGCCGGCCAGCAGCCCCACGGCCAGCACCCCGCTCGCGCCGTGCTGATGGACGATCGGCACCAGGACCACGGTCATGGCCCCGGTCGGTCCCGACACCTGGAAGCGGGAGCCGCCGAACACCGCCGCCACCGCCCCCGCCACGACCGCGGTCGCCAGGCCCGCGGCGGCGCCGAGACCCGAGGAGATCCCGAAGCCGAGCGCTAGCGGCAGGGCGACCAGCGCCACGACCAGCCCGGCGAGCAGGTCGGCGCCCGGCGCGGTCACCGCGGGTTTCCAGTCCTGGACGGACGGGAGCAGGGCGCGCGCGTTCACAGCGCGCGGGCGACGCGGATCTTCAAGGCGGCCAGCTGTTCCCGCAGCTGCGCGGGGAACCGGTCGTCGGCGATGGAGGCGTACCACTCGTCGATGGCGGCCGTCTCGGCGACCCACTCGTCGAGGTCGACCTCGAGCGCGGCCTTCACCCGGGCACGGGCGGTCTCGCCGAACCCGGACAGGTCGAGCGCGTCGGCGGCCGGGACGACGCCGATCGGCGTCTCGACCCCCTCGGCGCCCCCGTCGAGCCTGCCGAGCGCCCAGGCCAGCACCCGCACGTTCTCCCCGAACCCGGGCCAGAGGAACTCGCCGGCCGGGCCGCGGCGGAACCAGTTGACCTGGAAGATCTTCGGCAGCTTCGCCGGATCGGCGGTGGCGCCGAGGCGCAGCCAGTGCGCGAAGTAGTCACCGACGTGATAGCCGAGGAACGGCAGCATGGCCATCGGGTCGCGCCGGACCACCCCGACCGTACCCGCGGCGGCCGCGGTGGTCTCCGACGAGAGCACCGAGGCGGTGAAGACGCCGTGTGCCCAGTCGAAGGACTCGGCCACCAGGGGCACGGTGTTCGCGCGGCGCCCGCCGAAGAAGATCGCCGACAGCGGGACGCCCGTGGGATCGTTCCATTCCGGCGCCACCGACGGGCACTGCTCGATCGGCGTGCAGTACCGCGAATTCGGGTGCGCGGCGGGGGTTCCCGAGGCCGGCGTCCAGGGCTGATTCCGCCAGTCGACGAGCCGCGCGGGCGGGGTGTCGGTCAGGCCCTCCCACCAGACGTCGCCCTCGGGCGTGCGGGCGGTGTTGGTGAACACGGAGTGGCCCGCCTCGATGGTGGCGATCGCGTTCGGGTTCGTCCGGGCGCCGGTGCCCGGGGCGACCCCGAAGAAGCCGGCCTCGGGATTGACCGCGTACAGCCGCCCGTCGGCGCCGAAGCGCAGCCACGCGATGTCGTCACCGATGGTCTCGGCCCGCCAGCCGGGCAGCGCCGGTTCGAGCATCGCGAGGTTGGTCTTGCCGCAGGCCGAGGGGAAGGCCGCGGCGACGTAGTGGCGCGCGCCCTGGGGCGAGGTGAGCTTGAGGATGAGCATGTGCTCGGCGAGCCAGCCCTCGTCGCGGCCGAGCACCGAGGCGATCCGCAGCGCGAAGCACTTCTTCCCCAGCAGCGCGTTGCCGCCGTAGCCGGAACCGTAGGACCAGATCTCGCGCCGCTCGGGGAAGTGCGAGATGTACTTGGTGCTGTCGCACGGCCAGGCCACGTCCGCCTGACCCGGCGCCAGCGGCGCGCCGACCGAGTGCAGGCAGCGGACGAACGCGGCGTCCTCGCCCAGCGCGTCCCACACCGCGCTTCCGGAGCGGGTCATGATCTGCATGGAGGCCGCGACGTAGGCCGAGTCGGTGATCTGCACACCGTATTTCGGGTCCTCGGCGTCCAGCGGGCCCATGCAGAACGCGATGACGTACATCGTGCGCCCCGCCATGGCGCCGCGGTAGTGCTCGGTCATCACGGTGCGCATGTCGACCGGGTCGACCCAGTTGTTGGTCGGGCCCGCGTCGGCGCGGTCCTCCGAGCAGACGAAGGTCCGGTCCTCGACCCGGGCGACGTCGTCGGGATCGGAGGCGCACCAGAACGAATCGGGCTTGGCGGTGAGCGGGACGAAGGTGCCCGCCTCGACGAGCAGTCCGGTCAGCCGCTCCCATTCCGCCCGCGACCCGTCGCAGTAGACGACCTCGGCGGGCGTGGTCAGCTCGGCGACCTCGGCCACCCAGTCCGCGACAGCACTCACGACTTCCTCCTTCGAAGACAACTACATAGCTACTTTAGAAAACATGCAATCAGTGTGTGGCGGCGGGGGTACGCAGGGGGCGGGCGGGATCAGGCGGTCTGCTGCTCCAGGGCCTCGGCCTGGCCGGCGACGACGCCGGTCAGGATCGCGCGCGCGGTCGCGAGCAGGTCGGCGACCTGGGGCGAAGCCAGCTCGTAGATGACCGACAGGCCTTCGCGCCGGGCGGTGACCAGGCCCGCGCGGCGGAGGATCGCCAGCTGCTGGGACAGGTTGGCGGCCTCGATCTCGATCTCGCCCAGCATCTCCGATACGGCGTGCTCGTGCTCGTTGAGCAGTTCGAGCACGCGGATGCGGACCGGGTGGCCGAGGGTTTTGAAGAAGTCGGCCTTCATCTGATACAGCGGGCGCTGCGCTCCGGACAGGGGCATGGGTTCCTCCTTCCCGGCGGCGCCGAGGCGACGGTGGCGCGTTCCGTGATTGCAGAGTTTAGCAAACAGCGAAAGCGCCGCCGGGCAAGGAGGCCTCCGCGCCCCGGCAGGCGCCGTATCCGTCACGGGCCGCGCGGTATCCGTTGCGGCTCAGTGCGTTCCGGCCCGCAGCGCGGCGATGCGCAGGTCGAGGTAGTCGGCCATCATGGTGCGTGCGTCGCCGCCAAGCAGGGCCAGGCGCTTGGTGTGGGCGAGCAGCAGCAGGCCGGAGATGTGGGCGAGGACGTCCGCCGTGGCGACCCGCGCCTGCTCGTCCGAGGCGCCCAGCGCGGCGGCCGCGGAGAGGATCGGGTTCAGGCACTCCAGCAGCGCGGCGTTGAGGTCGGCGTTGAGGTCCGCGGTCAGGCCGTGCGGGCGGATGCCGCCGCGGAACAGGTAGAAGCCCAGATCGAGGTCGCCGGGATTGCCGTCGTAGAAGTCGAAGAACGCCAGTCCGGCGGCCCGGAACCGGTCGGCGGGTTCGCGCAGGTGCCGCACGTCCTCGATCGCGGCGGCCAGGCGGTCCAGCGCCTCCGACAGCAGCGCGGCGTAGATGTGTTCCTTGCTGGGGAAGTAGCCGTAGAGCGCGCCCGGGGTGTACCCGGCGGCGGTGGCGATCGCCCGGATGCTCGCCGCCTCGACGCCGTTCTGCTCGAAGATCGTGCGGGCCGCGCGCAGGATGATCGCCCGCTTGGCCTCGGTGATCTCGTCGCGGCGCCCGGCCCGGCTCGATTCGCCCACGGCATCCCCCTTCCCTCTGGTCGGAGATGACGCTACATTCTGAACATTGTTCAGCATAGTGAACGTCGTTTAGGAGATGTCGTGACCGACTCCCCGGAATCGCTGGAACCCACGGTCGTGCGCCTGCGCGGCACGGACGGGCTCACCCTGGTCGCCGACAGCTTCGGCCCGCCCGACGGTCCCCTGGTGGTGATGCTGCACGGCGGCGGCCAGAACCGGCACTCGTGGAAGCGCACCGGCGCCGCCCTGGCGGCCACCGGGATGCGCGTGGTCGCCCTCGACGCGCGCGGGCACGGCGACAGCGACTGGGCGCCGGACGCGAACTACCGGCGCGAGGCCCTGGTCGGCGACCTGCTCGCGGTGCTCGACCAGCTCGGCGCCACTCCGGACGCGGGCGCGGTCGTCGTCGGCGCGAGCCTGGGCGGCATCACCGCGCTGCTGGCCACCACGGAGCCCGGCGGCGCGGCCATCCGCGCACTCGTCCTGGTCGACATCGTGCCCCGCCCGGAGACCGCCGGTGTCGAGCGGGTGCTGGAGTTCCTCGGCAAGCATCGCGACGGTTTCGACAGCCTCGACGAGGTCGCCGACGCGGTGGCCGCCTATCTGCCGCACCGCGCGCGCCCCGACAACGCCGACGGGCTGCTGCGGAATCTGCGCAGGCGCGACGGCCGCTGGTACTGGCACTGGGACCCCGATCTGCTCAGCGGCCCCGCCGACGATCCCACGGCGCGCGCCGAGGAGCTCGAGGCCGCGCTCGAGGCGCTGACCATCCCGGTCCTGCTGGTCCGCGGCGGCAAGTCCGATGTCGTCAGCGACGAGGGCGCGGCCGCCTTCCTCGCCCTGGCGCCGCACGCCCGGCTCGCCGAGATCGACTCCGCGGCGCACACCGCGGCGAGCGACGACAACGACGCCTTCACCGACGCCGTCGCGGGATTCGTCGCCACCGCCTGAGCGGGGCTCAGGACGACAGCGCCGCCGGGCGCAGTGAGTCGGCGGCCTCGCGGGCGGCGTCGGCCGCGTCCGCGGGCGGCATGCCCTGCGCGATCAGGCAGGCGCGGGCGGCGGCCTCGGCGGCGTGCTCGTCGGGCCAGTCGCCGTCCGCGTGCGCCTGGAGCATGGCGATCACCATCTCGGGCAGTACCCGGGCCAGGATCGGCGTCGGCAGGTGATCGCTGAACACCCCCTGTCGCTTGCCCGCCTCGATGAGCTTCTCGGCGACCTCGCGCACCGGGGCGAGGCGCTCGATGACGCGCGGTCGGATGTCGTCGCCCATGAGCCGGAACAGCAGGCAGAACTCGTCGCCGACGGCCCAGAGCCTGATCGTCGTCGCCGCGGAGGCCACGGCGGGCGGCCGCGTGAGATCGACCTCGGTGAGCGCCGATTCGATCTGGACGAACGCCTGATCCAGGATGCCCTCCACCAGGGCCTCGCGGGTGGGGAAGTGTCCGTAGAGCGTCCGGCGCACGATGCCCGCCGCGGCGGCGATGTCCTCCATGCTCGCGCCGGGGTTGCGCAGCAGTTCCACCCCGGCCTGCTCGAGGATGCGGCGGCGGTTGGCCAGCGCGCGCGGTCCGGCCGGAGGCGTCGTTGCCTCGTTCATGTGAGTCCCTTCACGTCACACCCCGCAGATATTGCACAGCCTTGTGCATCTATCTATTCTACACATCAGCGTGCAATTGCACGAAGGTGTGCAAATTGGATGCCGCACCTGTTCACCTGCGATTTTCGACCTCCGTGAGGGAGAAGCGATGACCACTCGAGCTCTGTACCTGGACGCGGCCGCCGTACGTACCCGCCCCCGGACCCCCGCCTTCCGCACCACCGTCGCCGTCTCCGCGGCGAGCGTGCTGTTCGGCGTCGTGGCGGCGGTCCTGCCCGCCACCTCCTTCGACGTCGGGACCGGCCTCGCGGCCGCCCTGCTCGTCCTCTTCGCCGCCGGCTTCCTCGTCAACGGCGTGCTGGCGCTCGTACGCACCCGCAGGCCCGAGGAACTCGTGCCCGCGACGCTGACCGCCCTGCTGGCCGACGGCGTCCTCGCCGCAGCCGGCGTCGTGCTGCTGCTGGCGGCCTGGGGCCAGTTCAGCGCGGGCGCGGGCGCGGTCGTGCTGGCCGGGATCGCCGTCGCGACCGTGTCGGCGACGGTGCTCGCGTTCACCCTGCCCGCCGACTGAACTGAACGCACGACGCCCCCCGGGATCCGTGATCCCGGGGGGCGTCGTCGTGCGCGGGCGTCAGGGCTTCAGGATCACCGGCAGGTGGCGGTGCCCGTTGGAGATGAAGCTGGGCACGGTGCCCAGCTCGGCGTCGTCGGCCAGACGCATCTCCGGGAAGCGGGCGAACAGCGCGGGCAGCGCGATCGCCGCCTCGAGGCGCGCGAGCGGGGCGCCGAGGCAGTGGTGCACGCCGTAGCCGAAGGCCAAGTGCTCCTTGGACTCCCGGTGCAGATCGAACTCGCCCGCGGTGTCGCCGTGCAGGCCGGGGTCGCGGTTGGCCGCGGCGTAGGAGGCAAGGATCGGGTCACCCGCGGCGATGCGCACGCCGCCGACCTCGAGGTCCTCCACCGCGAAACGCAGCGGCAGATGCGCCACCGGCGCCTCGAAACGCAGTGTCTCCTCGACCATCTCGTTCCACGGCACGGCGCCCGACGCCACCTCGGCGCGGACCTCGGGCCGGGTGAGCAGCAGGTGGATCGCCTGATCGAGCAGGTTCACCGTGGTCTCGTGACCGGCGCTGATCACCAGCAGCAGGGTGTCGATGAGTTCCTGCTCGGCCAGCTGGGCGCCGTCCTCCTCGTCGCGGTAGGAGATCAGCAGGCTGGTCATGTCGTCGCCCGGCTGCTCGCGCCGCACCGCGACGAGTTCGCCCAGGATCCGGTACATCTCCATGTAGTTGGCCTGCGACTGCTCGGGCGTGAGCGAGGTGTCGAAGATGCCGTCGACGCAGGTGCGCAGGCCCGGGTTCAGCGACTCCGGCACGCCCATGAGCTCCGAGATCACCTGGATCGGTAGCGGGTAGGCGTACTCCTCCCGCAGATCCACCGGCTCCCCCGCGGGCCGCGCGGCCAGGCCGTCGAGCAGCCCGGTCGCGATGGCCTCCACCGACGCCCGCATCGCCTCGGTCCGCCGGTGGGTGAACGCGGGCGCGACCAGCTTGCGCAGGCGGCGATGGTCGGCGCCGTAGGCGGTGAACATGTTGTTCACCGCGACCCAGAGGAAAAGTGGCCAGTCCTGCGGGATCTCACCGTTGGCGAACGCGGGCCAATGCTGGCGGGCGTCCTTGGACACCCGGGCATCGACCAGCAACTTCTTCAGCAGGTCGGCATCGGTCACCGACCACGCGCGCACTCCGCCGGGCAGCTCAACCAGGGTGACCGGTCCGCCTTCGCGGATCCGCGCGGACTCGCCGTGGATGTCGGCGCCGGCCGGGTCGAGAACAACAGGCTGGATGCCCATGGGTAACTCCTTAGAACACAAACAACGGTGGTGATTTGGGGAAGGTGACCGGAAGGGACACCAGAGCTCGGTGGAAGGGCCCGGGCCGCCAGGACAGCTGCTCGGCAGGAACCGCCAGTTGCATCTCGGGCAGTGCGTCGAGCAGCTGGTCGATCGCGTCCTGCGCGATCAGGTAGGCCGCGGACTTCGCGGGGCAGGAGTGCGGGCCGGCGCTCCACGCCAGATGCGAACGGTTGTCAGTGTATTCGCCGGCATCGATCGCCGGGTCGTTGTTGCACGCGGACATACTGATCACCACCGGCTGATTGGCGGGCAGCCACACGTCGTCGATGAGGATCGGCTGGCGCGGGTAGGACACGCAGTAGTTGGCCATCGGCGGGTCGGTGAAGAGCACCTCGTCGAGGGCGTCGCGCGTGGACAGGCTGCCGCCCAGCAGATTTCCCGCGAAGCGCGCGTCGGTGAGCATCAGCAGCAGGGTGTTGGCGATCAGGTTCTGTTCGGGCTCGATGCCCGCGCCGTAGAGGGTGACCAGCTGGTGGATCATCTCCACGTCGTCGAGGCCGGCCGGGTGGCGGATCAGGCGCGAGGTGATGTCGTCGGCGGGCTCGTTCCGCTTGCGGGTCGACAGCTCCAGCAGCGCGTCGGTGAGCATGGCGTTGCCCTTGTCCGCGTTGACGCCCTCGAAGATCGCGGCCATGCCGGTGGCGACCTGCTGGCCGATATCGGCCGGGCAGCCGAGCATCTCGTTGAGCACGGCGAAAGCGAGCGGGAAGGCGTACTGGCTGATCAGGTCGGCCGCGCCGTCCTCGCAGAAGGCGTTGATCAGCGGGACCGCGACGCGCTCGATGGTGGCGTGCATCGCGTGCAGGTCGACCTCGGTGATGGCCGCGAGATTGGCCTGCCGATACCGCGCGTGCTCGATCCCGCTGCTGCGCAGCGCGTTCGGCCGCCATTCCAGCATGGGCAGGATCGGGCACTCGCCGGGGACGTTGCGCTGCCAGGAGCGCGGGTCGGCGGGGAAATGCTCGGGATCGTTGAGGATCCGCAGCGCGGTGTAGTAACCGATGACCAGCGTCGCGGGCACGCCGGGCGACAGTTCGACCGGCACGAGCGGGCCGAACTCGTGCCGCATCCGCGCGTAGGCGCCGTGCGGGTCGGCGGCGAACTCCTCGGTGTAGAGGGGCACGCGCGGACCGTCGAGGTCGCGCAGCGGGGAGTTGATCACGTGACGGCCGGTGGTCGTGGGCGGGTACGGCTGTGCGGTCAAGGTAGGGGCTCCAGTGGACAGTGTGGATCGGCGAAAAGGTGTGCGCGAGCGGTACCGACGCTCGCCTGCGGGCACCGTTGCCCGCTCAGCCCGACAGGGCGCGCAGCCCGGTGAGGACCTCCTCGAGCAGGGCGAGCTGCGGCACCTCACGGGCCGGGGCGGGGGAGGACAGGTGGCCGCTGTCGAGCAGGTCGGCGACGACGATCTTGGCGACCGAGGGCGGCAGGTCCAGATGCGCGGCGACCTCGGCGACCGACAGCACGCCGCTGCCGCGGCAGATCGACAGCACCCGGCGCGCGTCCGGTCCGAGTTCCGGGCCGGCGGGCAGCGCCGCGGTGACCAGCATGATCAGGTCGACGGCGCGGCTGGGCCGGTGTCTGCCGCCGGTGCGCACGTAGGCGCGCACCAGGTCGGTGTCACGACGCGGCGGGCGGGTCATGACCGTCCGTGGTCGAACCTCTGCCCCGACAGGCTGCCGAGCTCGTGGCCGACCCGCCGGGCCAGCTCGTTCATCCGGTGCGCGACCAGGGCGACGTCGACCTCGGTGGTCGCCGACAGCCCGAGCAGCGCGCCGCGGCCCGCGGCGGTCACGAAGATCATGCCGTGGTCGTATTCGGTGATGTTCTGCAGCAGGTCGGTGCCGGGCCCGCCACAGAACTCGCCGAGCGCCTTGCCGAGGGAGCGCAGCCCGGAGGCCGCGGCGGCGAAGCGCTCGGCGTCGTCGCGAACGATGCTGCGGGAGTGGGCGATCCGGAGTCCGTCCTCGGACAGCAGGACCACGAAGCGCACGCCGGGTAGCTCGAGCTCCTCGAGGAGCCAGCCTAGTTTGTTGCCGCTGTCGGCCTGGATGCCGGCGGGAGTACTCATCGTCGGGTCGTCCCTTCGGTGTGGTCGGCGGCCGCGCGGCCGCTGCGGGAACCGCTGTGCCACGCGGCGGCGATGTCGGTCCGTACGGGCACCGGTTCGTCGTCGGTGGTCGACGCGGGTGGAACGGCGGGCGCGACGGCACGGCGCCGTCGCCGGGGCAGCCCGCTGCCGGTGAGCTCGTGGATCACCGCGGACCCGGACTCGGGTTCGGGCGCCGCGCCGACGGGCACCGGCTCCCGGGCCGGGGACGGTGGTTCCGGCGCGGGCGTGGGCGCAGGCGCGGCGGGCGCCTCGTCCGGGGTGTCCAGCGGCGCGAGCAGGGCGTCGGGCAGGAACACCATGGCGCGCATGCCGCCGTAGGCGTTGGGCCCGTCGATGAAGACGGTGAAGCCGTAGCGGCGGGCCAGCGCCGCGGCGCCGGGGAAACCGACCTTGGGGGAGGGGCCGAGCTGGTGGATGTCGATCTCGCGCTCGCCCGCGAGGATCTGGCGCGCCTCCTCCATCTGCTCCTGGCTCATCCGCACGCCGGCGTCGTCGACGATCACCGTGACGCCGTGATGGCCCTCCTGGAAGGTGATGTCCACGAACGAGGTCGGCGGTGAGTAGCGCAGGGCGTTGTCGAGCAGGGAGGCGAGGGTGTGCACGACCGGTTCGACCACGCGGCTGACCACGACCCGGTCGGACTGGGCGGCCCGCACCCGCTGGTAGTCGCGGACCCGGCCCACCGCGCCGCCGACCACGTCGGTGAGCGTCTGCGCGGGCCACCGCCTGCCGGGCAGGCCGCCGCAGACGATCACATAGGACTGGGCCTGGCGGATCATCTGCTGCACCGTGTGGTCGATGCGGGTGAGGGTCGCGTAGACCTCCTCGTCGCGGTGCTCGCGCAGGGCGACGCTGACGACCTGGCTGATGTCGGCGCCCAGGCTCACCACCGAGGTGCCGAAGGAGCGCACCGCGCCGCTGGTCGTGTCGCGGGCCAGCGAGGAGATCTCTTCCCGCGCGGCGCGATCGGCGGCGTGCACGGCGTCGTAGGTGCGCCGCTCGGCCTCCTCGGCGACCAGATCGGCCGTGTCGGCGCGGATGGTCAGCAGGCTGTCGGCGCAGCTGTCGGCGAGGTGGCCCAGCGCGACCGCGACCCGCGAGTGCTCGAGGCCCGACGGCACCTCGACCAGGGGGGCGACGCGCTCGCCGCGGCGCACGGTGTCGGTGATCGCGGGCAGCGTGTGCGCGGCGAAATAGTCGAGGGCCTCGGCGCTCTCGTCGAGACGGGTGGCCAGCGCGTCGGCGCGGGCGCGTTCGCGGCGCACGGAGTGCGCGGCGACGAACGCCACCGAGAGCACCAGGACGGCGGCGAGTATCCAGCAGGTCAGTGCGGCGGTATCCAAGTTCCTCTGTTCCTCGTGGTCGACGGGACCGAGCTCAGCCTCGTTCTCCGCCGCTCGTCACGGCCCCAGCGCGAACCCACACATCGCAACCACCAGATCTTCCGTCAGTCCACACACAGACTTCCGGTCGGTGACGCATGACCGGAACCGAACTGTCGCCGGTTCCCCCGCCCGGGCGGCCCACCGCACGCCGCACCCGGTGATAGGGGCAGATGATCGATCGATAAGCCGTGCCGATCGCCACCACCGACCCCCGGCGACCCGGATACCCTAGCAACATTTCCGGATGGGTGGACCGTATCCGGTTGAACCAGACAGCCTTTCGGAACCCTCTCCAGGGCCTGCCGAGTAGGTCGCCGCGGAGCCCTATCGGGCCGGTTTCGTGAGGTCGGGCGCCGTCGGGGAACGCGCACGCGCGCGGCACCCGTGCCGGGGTGCCGCCAGGACGCCCGCGCCGATCCCGCATCGAGGCGATCATCACGTTTGGGCGACGCGCTCGGTGGGAATGGCGTGAACCCACCACGGGGAAGGCGGCTTTCACCGGTCCGGCAGCGGCGAGCGGACCCGGTTGACCAGCCACCGCCCGCCCTCGCGTTCGAGGGACAGGGTCACCGTCAGCCTGCCCTGCCGTGGCGTCCCGCCGGTGCCCGCGCCGGCGATCGTCTGATCGATGACGACGATGGCGGTCGCGCTGTCGCGGTCGCCCTCGCCGACGGCACACTCGACGGCGCCCGCGCGGGAGACGACCCGGCCCTGGGTCAGCACGTCGCGCAGGTCGCGGCTGGTCGCGTCGAACTCGGTGCGCCAGTCGCCGGTCGCCCGGTCGAGGACCGCCGCGAAATACGCGTCGAGGCGGTCGGCGTCGTAATCGGCCAGCACGGCGCCGTAGGCGCAGGCGGCCGAGCGGGCCTCCTCGCGGGCGCCGCGATCGGCGTCCAGGTCGCGGTAGCGCAGACCGAACCAGGTCGCGGTGCCCGCGGCGGCGACGGCGGCCGCCGCGGTCAGCGCCGCGGCGCGACGGGCACGCGACGGCCGCGCGGCGGCGGGTGCGTGGCCGGGCTCGGTGTCGGAAGTGGTGGTGGGCACGGGTCGTCCTTCGCTGGTCAGTTCGGTGGGAGCGGGTCGGACAGGGCATCGGGGTCGGCACCGGGCGGTGGCGCGGTCGCGGCGCCCGCACCCGCGGGGCGGGGCGCGGCGGCGCTGCCCCGCACCTGCAGGCCGGGATCGGAGGTGACGCAGTAGTTGTAGAGGCGCACCCGGCCGTCGGTGACCGTGCTCGGCGCGACCGGAATGGTCTCGTACTCGCAGGTCGGGCGCGGCCAGATGTCCATCAACGTGAAAAAGGCGTTGTCGTGCAGGGGGATGCCCATCGCGGCGGTGCCGGTGACCACCGCGGGGAACAGCGCGCGCAGCGCCTCGGTGCGCAACCGGGCCGACCGCAGCACCGCGCCCAGATCGGTCACCAGCGCCGTGACCGGGTCGGCCGTCTCGGTCACCACGCCCTCGAGCGTGCGCAACCGCGCGGGGCCGGTGGTGAGCAGGCCGCGGATCTCGGCGTCGGCGTCGCCGAACGCGGTGAACAGCGCGCCGGACCCGCGCACCAGGGTGGCGAGGTCGGGCTGGGCGTGCGCGGTGGTCGCGGCGATGACCCGCAGGTGCTCCAGCAGGCCGAGCGTCTGCGGCAAGAGGGCGGTCAGCCCGGCGGTGGCCTGGCTGAGTCCGGCGATGACCGCGCGCAGCTGCCCCGGCCCGTCGGCGAGGGCCCGGTCCAGCTCGCCGATGATCGCGTCGAGGCGACGGGGGTTCAGCCCCGAGACGAGAGCTCCGGTGTCGACAAGGAACTCGTTGATCGTGACCGGCGTGCTGGTGCGGTCGGCCTCGACGACCGAGCCCTCGCGCAGGAACGGGGGCGCCTCGGTGTCGGGCCGGAAGTCCAGGTACTGTTCCCCGGCCGCGGACAGGCGCGCCACCGCGACCGCGCCGTCGGCGGGAATGCGCACCCCGTCGTCGATCTCGGCCACCGCGACCACCCCGGTCGCGGTGACCTCGACCGCCCGCACCGTGCCGACCCGCACGCCGCGGAAGGTCACGTCCTGGCGGGCCAGCAGGCCGCCGGAGTCGGCGAGCCGCACCCGGACGACGTAACCGCCGCGCAGCGGATCGATCCCGGCGACCCCGACGGCCAGGTAGCCGCCGCCGATCGGCAGCAGCGCGACCAGCGCGGCGGTCCCGATCCCCACCACGTGCGCGCGGGCGAACGCGCCGCACCGCACGGCGACGGTCGCGGCGCGGGCGGTCAGGACGTCGGCCAGGTCCAGGCCCCGCCCGGCCAGGCGGGTGGCCCGTTCGGCGAACCGCGTCATCGCTGCCCTCCCCGGAGCCGGGCCAGCACCCGCAGCAGGATCTCGGCCAGGCTGCCGGTGAAGGCGCGCGCGTCGCCCCCGTCGGGCAGCTCGCCGACGTCCGGATCCGTGAGGGCGCCGACGCTCAGATACGAGATGGTCGCGCCGACCGCGAGCGTGGTGCCCCGCGTCGTGGCGACGAGCCCCGGTTCGACGGCGCGCAGCGCGTCCAGCGCCCCGGACAGGTCGTCACCCATCCGGGTGAAGCCGTCCATCAGCTGCTGGACGCTGTCGAACAGATGCGTGAAGCGCGGGCCGGTGGTGGTGGCGAAGTCGCCGAGGGCGGCGGTGGCCGTGGCGACCCGGGTGGTCAGTTCGGTGATGGCCCGGTTGTTCTCGGCGATCACCCCGATCAGCGGCGGGAAGGTCTCCGCGGCCCGGCCCAGGTCGTCCCTGCTGCGGGCCAGCGTGCCCGCCAGGCCGTCGAGCCCGTGCAGCAGGCCGTCGATCTGCCCCGTGCGGGCGGTGAGCGCGGACAGCGTCGCGGTCAGCTCGGTGATCAGGTGGGCCAGCACCGGCCCCCGGCCGCCGACGATCGCGTCGAGTTCGCGCGTGATCCGGGCGACCTGCTCGAGGGCGCCGCCGCCGAGCAGCATCGACAGCGACATCATCAGGTCCTCGACCGAGGCGCCCGCGGAGGTGTGCTCGCGGTCGATGAGGTCGCCGTCGCCGAGCATCGGTGTGCCCGGCGCGGTCTCGGGGAGCACGACGGCCACGAACAGGTCGCCCAGCGGCGCGGGCTGGCGCAGCTCGGCCCTCGTGCCGCGCGGGAGCGCGACGGCCCGGCGGATGTCGAGGTCGACCTCGGCGAGGAAGGCGGTGGTGTCGATGCCTGCGACGACCCCGATGTCGGTGCCGCCGATGCGGACCCGCGCCTGCTCGGGCAGGTTGAGCGCGTTGTCGAAGACGGCGCGGAGCCGGTAGGTCGGCCCGTCCACGCCGGGCCGGGGCAGCGGCACCGTGTCCACGGTGACCGCGCAGCCCGACAGCGCCGTGACGGCCGTGACGGCCGCGGTGACGAGCAGCGCGCCCACGCGTCGCCGCGTCATCGCAGCAGTCCCAGCAGCGCGCCCAGGACCCCGAGATCGGGTCCGAGATCGGTGATCCGGCCGGTCCGGCAGCCGTCGGCGCGCAGCTGCACGCGCTCGCAGAACACCGCGAGCGCCTCGCCGTCGAGCAGGGACTTGTCGGTGAGCAGGTGCAGCCGCGCGGTGCGGGTGCCGGGATCGACGGCCGCGGCGAAATTCTCGAAGAACAGCGGAGCGACGTCGACGATCTCGGTGAGTTCCCCGCCGTGGCCGCGCATCTGGGCGAGGACGGTGGTCAGGCGGGTGAGGGCGGCGATGAGCGGTTGCCGGTTCTCCGCGACCAGGGCGGAGACGTCGGTGACGAAGCCGTCGAGCTGGGCCAGCACGGCGCGCAGGCCCGGGGCCTGCTCCCGCATCAGGGTGACCAGCTCGGTCAGCCGGGCGCTGAAATCACGGACCGTGCGGTCGTTCTCGGCGAACACGGCGGTGAGGTCGTTGAGCCGGACGATCGCGTCGGAGATCTGGTCCTTGTTGCCCAGTGTGGTCCGGAAGGCGGTGGCCAGGGCGCCCAGGGTCGCCCGGATCCGGTCGCCGTTGCCGTCGAGGACGGGGAAGAGCACCCGGCTGGACAGGGGCCCGGCCGTGGCGTCACCGGCCAGGGTCCTGCCGAGTTCGTCGAAGGTGCGCAGGATGCGGTCGAGCTCGACGGGGGTGCGGGTGCGGGCGAGGGGCAGGTGCGCCCCGTCGGCGAGGACCGGGCCGTCCCCGGCGTGGCCGGGATACAGCTCGATGTGCCGGTTGGTGATGAACTGCGGGGAGACCAGCGCGGCGACGGCCTCGGCGGACACCGCCGTGCCGGGATCGAGGGTCATGGCCACCTCGACGAAGCGGCCCTTGGGCGTCACGGCGTCGACCGACCCCACCGGCACCCCGAGGACGGCGACCTCGTTGCCCGGATACAGGCCCGCCGCGCTCGCGAAATCGGCGGTCAGGTGGATCCGGCCGCCGAGCAGCCGGTCGGGGAGCGAGGAGATCTGGCGGGGGAGGGTGCAGCCCGCCAGGAACAGGGCCGCGGCCAGCAGCGCGCCCAGGCGCGCGCCGGTGGTCATCGCGCGCACCCCGCGACGACCTGGGCGGTGCACAGCCAGTTGTCGGGGAACAGGCCCCACGGCAGATAGACCTCGCCGTAGGGGCCGTTGCCGAAGGCGTTGTTCAGCTGGCGCAGCGCGACCGGCATGCTCTGGTAGAGCCGGTCGAGATTCTCCCGGTTACGGGTCAGCCCCTGGGTCATGGTGTCGAGGTCGCGGATCAGCGGCGCGAGCCGGCCGTCGTTGTCGACGCCCATGTCGCGCAGGCTCTTCGAGACCGTGGCGATGTCGTCGAGCAGCCCGCGCAGCAGGGTCTGGCGCTGGGCGACCGCGTCGCCGACGGCCTGTCCCCGGGTGATCAGCAGCAGGATGCCGTTGCGGTTGTCGTCGACGAGACGGGCCACGGCGTCGATGTTCTTCAGCAGCGCGTCGACCTCGGCGTGCCGGTCGGCGATCACCCCGGCCAGGACCCCGACCGAGTCGAGGGCCTGCGCGGTGAGCGCGGGGGAGTCGCCCAGCTGGTGGGCGACGGTGTCCAGGGCGGTGCGCAGGCCCGCGGTGTCGAGGCGCTCCACGCGCTCGAAGGCGTTGGTGTAGGCCGGGTCGTCGACGACCTTGGCCAGGTTGTAGGGCACCCGGGTGCGGTCGAGGCCGATGAGCGCGCCGGGCAGGCCGCCGCCGTCGCCCGGATCGAGCTCGACGTGCATCTTGCCCAGGATGGTCGACATCTCGACCGCGGCGGTCGCGTCGGGGCCGAGGCGCACGTCGTCCCGCACCGCGAGGGTGGCCACGACGCGGTCGCCGGCCAGCCGGATGCCCGTGACGGAACCGACCTCGATCCCGGCCACGTCGACGGTGTCGCCTGCGCGCAGCCCGGCGGTCTGGGCGAATTCCGCGCGGACCGTGCGATGCCCGAGATCCAGGCTCGCGGCCACGCTCGCCCCGGCCAGCAGGAGCAGGACGGCCGCACCCGCGGCCAGGCCGAGCCAGAACTGCCGGTTGCGGCGGTAGCCGGGGATCGCCGCCCACATCTCCGACAGCGTCGGCATGTCGAAGCGGGTGGGCAAGGCGTTCGCCCGGATGAGGCGTTCGTGGAACGGGGAAGTCATCGGCACACCTCCGAGTGCGCGTCGCCGCCGGTCGCCGCGACGGTCCCCGGGGGGAGGAGGACTCCCCACAGCGACACGTCGAGACCGCAGATGTAGGACGTGATGTAGGTGCCGTTGCCGCTGACCCGGGCCAGCCCGGTCAGCAGCACGGGCAGGGCGATCGCGGCGTGGTCGAGCCGCGATCCGCTGTCGAGCAACAGCCGGACCCCGGCGCTCGCCGAGGCCTGGGCGAGGGCAAGGCCGGGGGCTACGTCGCCGAGCAGGCCGGTCAGCGCCGCGGTTGACCCGGCCGCCTGCCCGACCGCGGACTTCAGCACCTCGCCCTGGTCGTAGAGCCCGGTGACCAGGGTGCGGGTCTGGGTCAGCAGCGTCTCCAGCTCGGTGCCGCGACGGGCGAGGCCGTCGACGACGCTCGCCAGGTTCGTGACGACCCGGCCGAGGATCTCGTCGCGGTCGCGGAACGTGCCCGCCAGCGCGGCGGCCTGGGTCACCAGCGCGCTGAGGGAGACCCCGTCGCCCTGGAGCGCCTGGATCAGGGTGCTGGACAGCGAGTTGACCTCGGCGGGTTCGAGGACCCGGAACAGGGGCTCGAAGCCCGACAGCACCGTGGACACGTCGAAGGACGGCTCGGTGCGGTCCAGCGGGATCGTGCCGCCCGGTGGGAGCGGTTCGCCCGCACCGTCTCCCGGGGCGAGCGCCACGTAGCGCTGCCCGATGAGGTTCTGGTAGCGGATGAGCGCCTCGGTGGCCGTGGTCAGATGCTGCCTGGCGCGGATGCGCAGCACCACGCGGGCGTGGCGGCCGTCGAGGGCGATGTCGTCCACCCGGCCGACGCGGACCCCGGCCACCCGGACGTCGTCACCCTCGCGCAACCCGAGCACGTCGGTGAAGGTCGCGGTGTAGGTGGCCGTGTCGCCGGGGACCGACCGCCGCAGCGTGGAGTAGATCGTCGCGGTCGCGCCGAGGGAGAGTGCGACGAAGAGGGCGAGACCCGCGGCGGCTCGGCGTGTTCCGGTCATGTCAGCGTCCTCCGAGGGTGGGCGGGGTGGGCGTGGTGAGCGTGGTCGTCACGGTGGCGTCCGCCAGCACCGGGCCGAGCAGCAGCAGCTGGGCCGTGGTCGGGCGGGAGCCGAGGAGCGCCTCGATCGCGGCGGCGCCGGTGTGCGCGCCCGGCGTCGTGCCGGTCCGCGCCGCGGGGGCGGTGATGCCGGGGATCGCCGGAAGACCGGGGATCTCCGGGAGACCGGGGATCGCGGAGGGTGCGGGCGGGTCCGCCGCGCCCGCCCGGCCGGGCGCGGACGACGGCGGGACGTCCTGCGTCATGCCGACGGCGGGCGCCGTCGCGCAGCTGGGGCCGGTCAGGGCGCCGTAGCGCGGGCAATCGGCGGCGGTGTAGGTGCGGAACGGGGTGACGCTGACGTCGACGTTCCACTGCATCTGCCGGCTCGGTCCCCAGGCGAACACGGTGGCCAACCGGCCCAGCGCCGCCTCGAGATTCGCGACGGCGGTGGCAGGCGCCGACGGGTCCGCGGCCAGCGCGCCGAAGACGTCGTCGAGGCCGGGCACGATCTCCTCGGCCGCGTCCGGGTTGCGGGCGAACAGCTCGTTCACCGCGCCGACCGCGCCGTCGGCCCCGGCGATCAGCGCGATCAGCTCGGCGCGGTGTTCGGTCAGGGTCCGGGCCGAGGTGATCGAAGAGGTGAGCGCCCCGACGAGGTCGGGGGCGGACTGGTTCACCGCGGCGGCGGCCGCGCCGAGATCGCCCAGCAGCGTGCCGATCCCGGGGAGGGCGCGGACCTCGGTGGTCCACGTGTCGAGGCGTTCGAGGGTGGAGCCGGGCAGCCGCGCGGCGGGGTCGAGGGCGTCGGCGAGCGTGCCGAGCACCCGGGCCAGCCGCAGCGGCTGCACCGCGTCGAGGACGGTCCGCAGGGTGGTGAGCGTCGCCTGGAGCTGGGCGGTACCCCCGCCGGTGTCCTCGGCCACGACCGCGCCGCGGCGCAGTCCCGTCGCGGCGGGACCGTGGTCGACCAGTTCGAGGGCGGTGACGCCGAAGAGGTTGGCCGGGACGACGCGCGCCGTGACCGACGACGGGATCGCCTCGGCGAGTGCGGGATCCAGTTCCAGGCGCACCACCTGGCGGTCTCCCTTGGCGGCGATGTCGACACCCGCGACCGCGCCGACGACCACGCCGCGGAACTTCACGTCCGCGCGCGGCGGCATGCCGTCGCCGGTGCTGGTCAGCGCGGCGGTGACGTCGACGGTGTCGGCGAACGCGCCGGTGTAGCGCAGCCCGAGCAGATACATCCCGGCGGCGACCGCGGCGGTCAGCACGATGCCCGCCCCGCACAGGGTGCTCGCGCGTGGCCCGCGGCCACGGGGATCGATGATCATGGCGTGACTCCTCATCCGGAGATCCGGATACCGGGGTCGATGCCCCAGATGGACAGGGTGAGAACGAGATTGACGAAGACGACGACGATGATGGTCACCTTGATCGCGCGGCCCGCGGCCACGCCGACGCCCTCCGGCCCCCCGGCGGCGACGTAGCCGTAGTAGCACTGGATGAAGGTCGCGAGCATGACGAAGACGACCACCTTGGCGATCGAGTAGCCGATGTCGAACGGGTCGAGGAACTGGCGGAAGTAGTGGTCGTAGGTGCCCAGCGAGGTACCGCCGAGGAACAGCACCGACAGCCGGGTGGCGGCGTAGGCGACGGCGAGGCCGACGCTGTAGAGCGGGACGATGGCCAGGGCGGCGGCCAGCACGCGGGTGGTGATCAGGTAGGGCAGCGGCCGGATCGCGAGGGACTCGAGCGCGTCGATCTCCTCCGAGATCCGCATCGCGCCGAGCTGGGCGGTGAACCGGCAGCCCGCCTGCGCGCCGAAGGCGATGGTCGCCAGCAGCGGCGCGAGTTCCCGCGTGGTGGCGAAGCCGGAGATCGCGCCGGTGAGCGGGCCCATGGTGAGCAGGTCGAGCGCGGTGTGGGCCTCCATGCCGACGGTGATCCCGCCGAACCCGCACAGGATCATGATCACTCCGATGGTGCCGCCGCCGACCACCGGCGAGCCGTTTCCCCAGGTGACGTCGACGACCAGGCGCGCGACCTCGGCGCGATAGTGCCGCAGCGCGAAGGGGATCGCGGCGAGGGCCTGCCCCAGCACCATCGCCTGGTGGCCCAGCCGGGTGAACGCGTCGGCGGGCGCGCGCAGGCTCCGCAGTGGTCGCAGCGCCCGTGGCGTATGGGTCGCCATCACAGGGCCTTCGCGGGCAGCACGGTGTTGTAGATCTGCGTGATGAGGATGTTCGCGCCGAACAGGACGATGGCCGAGTTCACCACCGCCGAGTTCACCGCCGTGGCCACCCCCGCCGGGCCGCCGCGCGCGTGTAACCCGGTGTCGCAGGCGATGATCGCGGCCAGCGCGCCGAACACCGCCGCCTTGAGCATGGCGACGACGAGATCGGCCGCGACCGCGAACGAGGCGAAGGTGCGGATGTAGGAGCCCGGCGTCCCGGACTGGAGGTAGACGTTGAACGCGTAGCCGGTCGCGAAGCCGACGAACACCACGAGGCCGCACAGCAGGGTGCTGATCAGCACCGCCGCCGCCAGGCGCGGCGCGACCAGGCGGCGCACCGGATCGACGCCCATGACGGTCATGGCGTCGATCTCCTCGCGGATGGTGCGCGAGCCGAGGTCGGCGCAGATCGAGGAGCCGACGGCGCCGGCGATCATCAGCGAGGTGACCAGCGGGGCGCCCTGGCGGATGATGCCGAGCCCGTTGACCGCGCCGATGAACGTGGTCGCGCCGACCTGGCTGACGAGCGAGCCGATCTGGATCGACACGACCACGGCGATGGGTACCGCGACCAGCAGCGTCGGGCTGGCGGCGACGCCTGCCATGAAGGAGCACTGGCGGGTGAACTCCTGCCACGGGAACCGCCGCCTGCGCAGCGCCCTGCCGAGTTCGGTGGTCGCGCGGCCGGTCATCAGGACCTGCCTGCCCGCGGTCTCGACCGCGCGCTGCGGGTGGTCGCGCCAGAGGCGGGCGGCGAAGTCGACGACCCGGCGCCGGTCGGAGCGGGGCGGTGGCGCGCCCGCCGGTGGTCCGGTCGTGGGCGACGACATCGCGGTCATCTGGAGATCCCCTCGCGTGAACGGCGCCCATGGCGGACGCCGTGCCGATAAATCTACGTGCGCGTAGTTGTATTTCTACGCACGCGTAGTTTCGAGCTGCGACGGTAGCAGGGGTGCTCGCACCCGCGCCGGGCATTTGAGAGGATTCGCAGGTGAGTGTCGAGAAGGAGTCCCCGGGAGTCTGGCGTGTCTCGCCCTCGGCGGGTGGTCGCAAGACCGGCAGGCGCAACGGTCCGCGGCTGCCGCTGGACGAGCGCCGGGAGCAACTGCTCGACGCCGCGTTCGACGTCGTGGCCGCCGAGGGGCTGGCCGGGCTGACCATGCAGGCCGTCGCCAAGCGGGCCGGCGTGGCCAAGCCGGTGCTGTACGCGGTGTACCGCACCGCGCCGGAGCTGGTGGCCGCGCTGCTGCAGCGCGAGCACGCGCGCGGTATGGGCCAGGTGTTCGACTCGCTGCCCGCCGACCTGGGCGGGTCGGATCCCGACGCCGAGTACGCCGCGTCGGTGATGGCGTTCCTGCGTGCGGTGCAACGGGATCCGGTGCGGTGGCGGCTCATCCTCACCCACGCGGACGGGGCGCCCGTCGACTACAAGGAGCTGCTGTACGCCGCGAGGGAGAACATCGCCGGGCGGCTGATCGAGCTGCTGGACGCGGGCATCGCGCTGCGTGGCGGGCCGGAGAACGCCGACGTCGAGCTCATCGGCTACGTGATGCTCGGCTTCGTCGAGGTGCTGGCGCGCCTGGTCATCGGTGACCCCGAGCGCTTCCCGCCCGAGCGGCTGGAGACGACCGTGCGGGCCCTGGTCCGGACGCTACCCAAGAATTCCGGGGCCGCGCCCGCCTGACCGTCCCCGCTCGCCGCGCCCTTGACGAGGGGGGATCGGCGTCACATACTTTTCTACGCACGCGTAGAAATAGAACTACGCTCAAGTAGATTCAGGGGAGCGGTCATGGGCGTGATACGGGACTGGCTGGCGGTACCGGAGGCCGAACCGGCGGAGGACTACGGCTTCTTCGGCCCGGACTCGGTGGCCTGGCGGGTGTGGAGCTATCCCACCGGGCTGACCATCGGATTCCAGCGCGCGGTGGTCATCGAGGAACTCGACCCGGCGCTCATCGCGGCGGTCGACCGGACCCAGGCCATCTACACGCGGCCGCGGACCCGCTACGACCGGACCCTGCGCTACTTCGCCATGGTGATGTTCGGTGACAGCCGCTCGACGACCAAGGCCGCCGACGTGCTGGTCAAGATCCACTCCAAGGCCGTCGGCGTCGACGAGGTCACCGGCGTGCAGTACGACGCGAACGACCCGCACTCGCAGCTGTGGATCCACCTCACCGCCTGGCACTCGATCCTGCTGGCCTACGAGAAGTTCGGGCCGGGACGGTTGAGCGCCGCCGACGAGGCCCGGTACTGGGAGGAGTGCGCGCGCGCCGCCGAACTGCAGACCTGCGATCCCGCCGACGTGCCCCGCAGCCGCGAGGGCGTGCGCGCCTACTTCGAGGCGATGCGCCCCCAGCTGCTCGGGTCCGACATCGCGAAGAAGGCGATGCGGCACCTGCTGCGCGCCGAGGTGATGCTGCCGCCGATGCCGTGGCCGCTGAAGCCGTTCTTCTTCGTGGTCACCGCGTTCCTGCGCCGCGGCACCCTGGCCACCATGCCGCGCTGGATGCGCCGGATGGCGGGACTGCCCACCAATCCTCTGCTCGACCTGCTGGTGACACCCCCGCTGAGCGCGGCCTTCACGGTGGTGAGTTTCAGCGCCCGGCTCGAACTGATCCTGCTGCGGCTGATCTCGCCGACCACCGTCGCCGTCGTCGCGCCGGTACTGCTCGGCGTCGCGCCGGTGCACGCCGAGACCACCACGCCCCGCCGGGCGCAGGCCCGCTTCGGTTACGCCCCGCCCCCGCAGGCCCATCGCGAGTTCCGGCAGCGCCAGCTCGACCGGGTGCTGCGCCAGGGGCAGGCGCCCAGCGACGAGGGCATCGTCGAATCACTGCCCATCCTCGGCGAAACCGCCTGAGCGGCAGGGTGAACCGCATGATCGCACGGATCCTGGACCGCGGGCTGAGCCTGCGTCAGCTCGCGCACCTCGCCGTCGTCGCGGCGGCCGTCCTCGGCGTGCCCTATCTGGCCGTCGGCCTGCTGTGGTCGGCCACCCACGGCGATCACCTCGCCGAGGCACACGGCGCGGACAAGGCGTTCTCCGTCGTGGGGGAGGTCGTCGCCTGGCCGGTGCTGGTCGTGGCCGATCTCGACCTGCGCTGACCGGCCCCTGTCGGGCCGAGCTCGTGACGTGCGTCACAGCGTGTCAGGTTCCGGGCGGGCCCGGTGTCCAGTCTTCGAACCATCCGAGGTGAGGAGACATCATGAACGACACCATCGACGTCGTGATCGTCGGCGGCGGCTACGCCGGGGTCATGGCCGCCAACCGGCTGACGGCCCGGCCCGGCACCAGGATCACCCTGATCAACCCGCGGCCGGTCTTCGTCCCGCGCCTGCGCCTGCACCAGCTGGTGGCAGGCACCCACGACGCGCGGGTCGGCTACGAGGAGATCCTCGCCGACGGCGTCGCGCTGATCACCGACAGCGTCACCCGCATCGACGCCGGCGCCCGCCGGGTCGAGCGGGCGGGCGGGGCCGACCTCGGCTACGACTACCTGGTGTACGCGGCCGGTAGCGCCGCCGCCGCGCCGCGGGTACCCGGCGCCGCCGAGTTCGCCTACCCGGTCGCCACCTTCGAGGCCGCGCACCGGCTGCGGGAGGTCCTCGACGGCACGCCCCGCACGGCGCCGGTGACCGTCGTCGGCGGCGGCCCCACCGGCGTCGAGACCGCCGCCGAACTGGCCGAACGTGGGCGCGCGGTCACCCTGGTGACCGGCGGGGCGCTGCTGCCCTACCTGCACCGGCGGGCCCGCCGCACCGCGGGCCGCTACCTGGCGGAACTCGGTGTCACGGTCCTCGACGGTCCGGGCACCCGGGTCACCGCCGTCGCCCGCGCGGCCGTGACCCTGGCCGACGGACGCGAGGTGCCCACCGAGATCACCGTGTGGACGGCCGGTTTCGGCGTGGCGGACCTCGCGGCGCGCAGCGGGCTGCGCACCGACGCCGAGGGCCGCCTGCTCACCGACGAGACCCTCACCGCGCTCGACGACGACCGCATCGTCGCCGCGGGCGACGCCGCGGCGCCCTCGGATCTGCCGTTCCGCATGAGCGCCTACGCGGCGGGTTGCCTGGGGGCGCACGCCGCCGACACGGTCCTGCGCCGGATCGCGGGCGAGGCGCCCGCGCCGATCGACCTCGCCTTCCCCGCGATGTGCGTCAGCTTCGGGCGCGGCGCGGGCATCTTCCAGCTCGGCCGCAAGAACGACACCGCCCTGCCGCTGTACTTCAGCGGATTCGCGGGCCGCAGGCTCAAGGAGTTCGCCTGCGCGTCGAGCGTCGCGCACCTCGCGAAGGAGGCGCGCGAACCCGGCGCGCACCGGTGGCCCGGCGACGGCGCGCACCGGCCCGCGCTGCTGGCGGCCCGCCGGGACGAATCGGCGCTGCCGGTACGGTGAGCCGCGGCGGGCGAGAGGAGACGGCGACGATGGCGGAGGCACCCGGTGCCGGGGACCGCGCGGGTCGCGACGGCGCGACGGTCGAGGCGACGGAAACCTTTCTGGCGCATCGCAAGCTGTTGTTCGCCGTCGCCTACGAGATGCTCGGCTCGGTGGCCGACGCCGACGACGTGCTGCAGGAGACCTGGCTGCGCTGGAGCGAGGTCGACGCCGCAGGCGTCGGCGAGCCCCGCGCCTACCTGGTCCGCATCGCCACCCGCCAGGCCCTCAACCGGTTGCGGTCGGTGCGTCGTCGCCGCGAGGCGTATGTCGGCCCCTGGCTGCCCGAACCGCTGGTCACCGCGCCGGACGTGGCCGAGGACGCCGAACTGGCCGAGAGCGTCTCGATGGCGCTGATGCTGGTGCTGGAAACGCTGACACCCGTGGAGCGGGCGGTGTTCGTGCTGCACGAGGCCTTCGGCTTCGGGTACGGCGAGATCGCGGCGGCCGTGGACCGGACCCCGGCGGCCGTGCACCAGATCGCCCATCGCGCGCGCCGCCACGTCGAGGCGCGGCGGCCGCGCGGCACGGTCACCGCCGCCGAGGCCGAGGCCGTCGTCGCCGCGTTCCGGCGCGCGCTCGAGACCGCGGACCTGCGCGGGCTCCTCGACGTGCTGGCGCCGGATGTGGTCGCCCTCAGCGACGGGGGCGGGATCAAGCAGGCGAGCCCGCGGCCGATCGTCGGCGCGGACCGCGTGGCGCGCTTCATCGTCGGCGGTCTCACCAGGCACGCCGTGGTCGTCGAGGTCGACCGCGTCGCCCTCAACGGCGGGCCCGCGCTGGCGCTGCGCATCGACGGCGCGCTCGACGGGGTGATGGCGGTCCGGGTCGAGGGCGCCCGCATCGCCGACGTGTACTACGTCCGCAACCCGAGGAAGCTGGCGCACCTGGCGACGCGGGAACCGTTCACCGCGGGCTGAACGCCGGAATGGACGCGGGCCCGGTGGGCAGCACCGGGCCCGCGTCGCGGGGAACTGGTTCTCCGGAGATCCGGATCAGGGCAGAGGGACCCAGGTGCCGAAGAACCAGAAGCCGTGCTGCGGGGTGTCGCGATCGCGGTGCTCGCCCCTCGGCTGGTCGGGGCGGTGCTGCTGCTCGGATTCGGGCCGCGGCTGGTCGTGACCGCCCGGGTCGGCGCTCGCGACGCCCGCCGCCGCGCCGACGACACCGAGGGCGAGCGTGCCCGCGACGGCGGTCTTCGCCAGGGTGGACTTCATCCTCATGCGGAACCTCCTTCGGTTCGGTCCCGGAACCGGGACCGCGGCCGGCGCCGTGCCGAACCGTGGCCCCGATACTGGTTCCCGAAGCTGGGGGACCGGTGCGCCGGAGCTGGGAGTTCGCTGGGGGCGGTCGCTCAGTCCCGGATGCCGAACTCGGCGCGGTAGTGCTCGGCGAGGGCGGGGAAGTAGGTGTCGAAGTCGACGGCCGCCGGATCCCCGCCGGCCTCGGCGGCGACCAGGCGGTCGAGGTAGTAGTCCCAGCCCGGTCCGACGCCCTCGGCCATGGCCGGGTCGGGGACGTTCTGGGCGAAGACCAGCGTCGTCAGGCCGTCGCTCTCCGACAGGTCGAGGCGCAACTGCCAGTGCTCGGGGTTCTCGCCGTCGTAGGGCGTGGACGTGGTGACCCGCAGCAGTCGCGGCGCGTCGCATTCGTCGATGCGGAACAGCTCGGCCGGGGTCTCGCCCTCGAACAGCATCTGGAACTTCACCTCGCCGGTGGCCGGGTCGCCGGTCCAGGTGCCGAGCCAGCGGGCGAGCCGCCGGGGCTCGGTCACCGCGGCCCACACATCCTCGATCGGGGCGCGGAAGGTACGGGTCCATTCGCAGTAGGTGCCGTCGGCGTACTCGCGGCGGTGGCCGGTGGCGGTGGGGGTGCTCATGCGGTGTCCTCCTTGTCGATGTCCACGCCCGTGGCGCGGCGTTCGCGGGTGGTGCGGCGGACCTCGAGATCGAGGCCGTCGAGCGCGTGCTCGGGGATCGGCGGGCGGGCCGGGCGCACCCGGTCCAGGTAGTCGAGCAGCGGGACGAGCCCGGCCGGCTCGATCGTGTAATGCCGTTCGCGCCCGTGGTTCTCGGCGCGGACCAGGCCCGCCTCGGTGAGCAACCGCAGGTGCTTGCTGATCGCCGGCCTGCTGATCGGATGTTCGGCGGCGAGGTCGACGACGCGGGCCGCCCCGCCGGTCAGCCGCGCCAGCAGGTCGCGGCGTACGGGGTCGGCCAGCGCTTCGAACACGTCCACTCCTAATTGGTAACCGATGGGTTACCAATAGTCAAGAACGCCGCTTCCGGGTAAGACGCCGCCGTCCGGCGACACGAACAGGTATGACCGTTCCACCCGCCCTGGGGTCCGACCCCGAAATCCGCGGCTGGCGCAGGCGCCGGCTCCTCGCCGCGGGGTTCTCCGGCCCCCTGGCGGACGCCGTCCTCGCCCAACCGGGTTTCGATCTGCACGAACTGCTCCAGCTCGTCGACCGGGGCTGCCCACCCCGGCTCGCCGTCGGGATCCTGGCGCCGCTGCCCGGCCGGGAGGCGATACGGTGAGCACCGTGCGTCCCACGATCCCGGACGTGGTCCGTCCCGAACCCGACGAACAGTGGTGGACCGACCTGACCGACGACGGTCCGGCGGGCAGGCACGCCGTGGGCCGCCTGCGCGAGCTGCTCGTGCGGGCCTGCCGCCACCAGGTCTGGCGGCTGCGCGACGCGCTGCCCGGCGCGGGCGCGGGCGAACTCGAGGACCTCGCGCAGCAGTGCGCGAACGATGCCGTGGTCGCGGTCCTGCGTCAGCTGCCGACCTTCCAGGGGCGCAGCCGGTTCACCACCTGGGCCTACAAGTTCGGCGTGCACCACGCCGGCGTCGCGGTGCGCAGGCAGGCGTGGCGGCACCGCGAGGTCCCGCTCCCGGACACGCTGAGCGCCGTGGCCGACCGCGCGCCCGGCCCCGAATCCGTGGTCGGCGCGGGCGAACTGGCGCGCGCCGTGGCGGCCGCCGTCGACACCGCGCTCACCGCGCACCAGCGGCGCATCCTGCTCGCCCTCGTCGTCGAGCAGGTGCCGATCGACGTCCTCGCCGACCGGCTGGGCAGCACACGCAACGCCCTCTACAAGACCCTGCACGACGCCCGCGCCCGGTTGCGCGGCGCCCTCATCGACAGCGGGCAGCTCGAGGCCCGCCACCGGAGCCTGCCATGACCGAGCCGACACCGGCGCTCAGCGCCGAGACCATCGCCGGGCTGCTGGCCGACACCAGCCCGTACCTGTCCTGCGACGACTGCTTCGACCGTCTCGACGCCTACGTCGAACGGCGGCTCGCCGACCCCGGCCACGACGATCCGGCCCTGCGCGTGCACCTGGCCGGGTGCGGTGCCTGCGCCGAGGAGGCCGCGGCGCTGCGCGACCTGCTGATCGAGGACGCCTGGTAAGACCGCCGCCGGTCCGGACACCAACAGTGTGAGCCGGTGCGATCCGCCATCGGCTCCCCCCCGCCGAAGGAGACAGCGATGACCGTCCGGACCGCAACGCCCACCGAACCGACCCTCGACGATCCGGGCTACCAGGCCTTCTGGGCGCTGCGGCTCGGATTCGGCGTCCTGCCCGTCCTGTTCGGGCTCGACAAATTCGCCCACGTCCTGACCGACGACTGGACCCGCTACCTGGCCGGCTTCCTCGGCGATCTCGCCCCCGGCGGTGCGGACACGGCGATGCACCTCGTCGGTGTCGTCGAGATCGTCGCGGGCATCGCCGTTCTCGTGTTCCCACGCGTCGGCGCGCCGCTGGTGGCGGCGTGGCTGGCCGGCATCGTGGTCGACCTGCTGATCGTCGGCGGGTACGGCGACATCGCGCTGCGCGACGTCGGGCTGCTGGCCGCGGCGCTCGTGCTGACCCGCCTGGCCTGGGCCTACCCCGCCGGCGTGCCGCGCCGGTCCTGACCGGAGGCGGGCGGGGCGTCGCGGTCCCGCCCGTCACCCGGTCAGGCCGTGGCCTGCAGGTAGGCGTCGACGATCTCGGCCGAGACCCGGCCTCTGCTGGACACGTCGATCCCTTGTGTGCGTGCCCATTCCCGGATCTGCCGCACGTTGCGTGGCGCCGGCGACCGGCCCGCGGCCTGCTTGGCGCCCGTGGAGGCCGTCCGGCCGACCTTGCGGGCCTTGGCGATCCACGGCGCGAACGCCTCCCGCAGCGCGGCGGCGTTGGCCGCGGACAGATCGATCTCGTAGCTCGCGCCGTCGAGGGCGAAGGTGACGGTTTCCGCGGCGACGGAGATGCCGTCGCAGTCGTCGATCAGTTCGATTGTGACCTTGCGCGCCATGGGATTTCACCTTCGGTAGCGAGACGATGACGATCCGAGAGCCTAGGCGCACGGATCGGGGCGGGTCGGCCGCAAAGTGGTGTTTCTGGCGGCGGTGGGGCAGCACCGCGGCGGGTTCGGGCCGGGGCGAGCCCCGTCCCCCGCTCAGCGCCCGGACAGCGCGCGCGGCAAGAGGTCCCAGACGTGGCCGTTCTCGTTCACCGTCGCCACCGTGCGGCGCCCCGTGCGGGAGAACAGGATCCGGGTGATCGAGCAGTAGTCGATCGGGAAGGTCAGCGGGCGCGCGAGGGCGAGCATCTCCTGCAGCAGGACGTTCACCACCCCACCGTGCGCGAACGCGACGACCGTGTCGGCCGGGTCTGCGGTCGCGACGAGGTCGTCCACCGCCGCGAGGACCCGGGCCACGAACGACGGCCCGTCGATCTGCTCGGGCAGATGCCCGGCCTTGATCCGCTCGTAGGCGTCGCGGAACTCGGTCGCGGCATCCTCGATGGGGATGTAGGCGGGCAGGTCGCGATCGTATTCGGCCAGATCCTCGACGATGTCGACGGGCAGGCCGAGCTTGGCGGCGGTCGGGGCCGCGGTCTCTCGCGCGCGCCGCTGCGGGCTGCTGACCAGGCGGGCGATCCGGTGCTGAGCCAGGGCGGCTGGTACCCGCTCGGCCTGCTCCAGTCCCGTCGGGGACAGGGCGGGATCGGCCGGGCTGTCGGAGGCCGCGATCCGGACCGGCTGCGCGTGGCGGACGAGAATCAGCTGCATGACCTCACTCTGCCACCCGGTCCGCGACGGGTGACGCCCCGGCACCGCCGCGGCCCGGGCGCCGCCCGGGATCAGGCCGGGGCGACGAACCGCCCGAGCTGGGGGACCGCCTCGCCCGGGTGCCGGGCCTGGAACCCGTCGCCGAGCGCCTCCAGCTTCCATTCCGCGCCGACCCGGAACACGGTGGCCATGGCCAGCGCGGTGAACGGCATCCCGCCGGCCAGCGAGTAGCGGGCGAGCTCGGCGTCGGTGGTGGCGTCGACCAGGCGGCAGAAGGCGTTCGCGATCTGCTCGAAGGACTGGCCCTGATAGGAGGTGACCACGAACAGCAGCGTGCCGACGTGGGCGGGCACGCGGGTGAGGTCGACCAGGATCACCTCGTCGTCGCCGTCGCCCTCGCCGGTGAGGTTGTCGCCCTGGTGGCGGATCGAGCCGTCCCGCGAGGCCAGCTGCCCGTAGTAGACGACGTCGACGAGGGTCTGATCGGCGAACATCGCCACCCAGGCATCGAGGTCGATGTCGGGGGTGCGGCGCCCGAAGAAGCCGCGCGTGCGGACCGGGTCCCAGCCGAGGCCCATGCGGATGTAGGTCAGGGGCACCCCGCCGTCCTTGCGGAGGGTGACCCGCTGACCCTTGGCGAGGCTGACCGGCCGACCCTTCGCGAGCGTCACCTCCGCAGGCCGGGGCGGCGGGACAGGCGCGGGCGGCGCCGGCGGCACGGTCCGGACGGGCGGCGCGGTGGAGACGGGCGGCGCGGTCCGGACGGGCGGCGCGGTCGGGACTGGTGGCGCGGTCGGGACGGGCGGCGGCGCGGTCGGGACCGGTGGCGTGGATGGCGCGGGTGGCGAAGTCGGGACGGGCGGCGCGGTCGGGACGGGCGGCGCGGGCGGCGGCGGTGAGGGCCGGGCGTCGTCCACCGACACCCCGTGATCGGTGACCAGGTCGGCGAAACCGCCGGCGTAGCCCTGCCCGACGGCCCGGATCTTCCAGGCGCCCGCCCGGCGGTAGAACTCGACCGCGATCACCACCGACTCGCTCGACAGGGCATCGATCCGGTAGTCGAACAGGGGATTTCCCGCCGCGTCGGCGACCCGCACGACCGGCGCGGGTCCGGCGCCGAACGGCCGCGTGGGGTCGTCGAGGGTGAGCACCACCCGCACCTGCGCGATGTCGGCGGGCACGTGGGCGAAGGACACCGCGACGGGCCCCGGGGCGCCCGGCAGCAGCCGGACACCGGGACCGCTCGGCTGGTTGTAGAACACGAAATCCGCGTCGGAGCGGACCTTTCCGTGTTCGGTGACCAACAGCGCCGACACGTCGACCGCGGCGGCGACCTGCGCGGTCACCGTCACCTCGGGTACCGGCACCGGGGCGTTCTGTCCCTTGACCAGACTCGCGGACATCCCGGCTCCCCCCTCACACGACAACTGCGTCCCACTCTAGGAGACGCGCGCGGCGCTCAGGTGAATTCCGCGCACCAGGTGAGGTCCGCGGGCCACGGCGCCGCGACCGCCTCCGCGCCGGGGACGAGGACAAGACCCGCGGGCCGCCTGCCCACGCGGGCCTCGATGACGTAGGCGACGACCTCCCCCGAGACGAGGTCGCGGTCGATGCCGGTGACCGGCCCGGTCAGCTCCAGGAGCGTGCCCCACTCGACTCCGTCGGCACCGCGGTGCGAGGTGGTCCAGCAGATGTCGTCTCCGATCGAGAACTCCGGCATCAGCACACTCTAGGGACCGCCGGGCCGGGCGCCGGGGCGCCGCGCCGCGCTCACCCGGCTCCGGGACGGTCGGGGACGGGCAGGCGGGGGACCGAGGCGACCAGCCTGCGGGTGTAGTCGTGCCGGGGCGCGCGCAGGACCTCGTCGGCGGCGCCGGATTCCACGACGCGGCCGTCCTTCATCACCAGCACCCGGTCCGCGACATGGTGGACCACCCCGAGATCGTGCGAGATGAGCAGCAGGGCGGTACCGAACTCGGCCTGCAGGTCGGCGAGCAGGTCGAGGATCTGGGCCTGCACCGACACGTCGAGGGCGGAGACCGGTTCGTCGGCGACCAGCAGCGCGGGTTCGGGCGCCAGGGCCCGGGCGATGGCGACGCGCTGACGTTGCCCGCCGGACAGGGTGCGCGGATGCCGGTCGAGCAACCCGGCGGGCAGGCCGACCGCGTCGAGGATCTCGCGCACCCGGCGGGCCCGCGCCGCGCCGTGGACGCCGACGGTGTCCAGGCTCTCCCCGATGACCCGGGCCACCGTGTAGCGCGGGTCGAACGAGCTCAGGGGATCCTGGGCGATCCACTGCGCCACCCGCCGCAGCGGCCGCGCCCGGCGGTCGGAGTACTCGCTCCACGGGTGCCCGTCGACGATCACCCGTCCCGACGTCGGCGCGACGAGGCGCAGCGCCAGCCGCGCGGTCGTGGTCTTGCCCGAGCCGGATTCGCCGACGATGCCCAGCGTCTCGCCCGCGAACAGGTCGAAGTCGACCCCGTCGACCACCGTGCGCGCGTCGGCGCCGACGCCGTAGGTCTTACGCAGTTCGCGCACCGACAGCACGACGCGGGTCTCGTCGACGGTCCGCGCGGGCAGCGCGGGCCGGTGACCCGACCCGTCCGCGGCGACCGAGAGCCGGGCGCCCCGGGAGGCGGCCGACGGGATCGCCGCGAGCAGCGTGCGCGTGTAGGGGTGGGTCGGCGCGGCCAGGACGCGCCCCGTCGGGCCCTGCTCGACCACCTCCCCGTCGCGCAGGACGAGGACCCGGTCGGCCACCTCGGCGACCACCGCGAGGTCGTGGCTGATCAGCAGCAGGGCCGTGCCCGCCGCCTTGCGTTCGCGCAGCAGCTCCAGGATCTGTTGCTGCACGGTCACATCCAGCGCCGTGGTCGGCTCGTCGGCGATGATCAGTCGCGGGTCGCCCGCGAGCGCCGTCGCGATGAGCACCCGCTGGCGCAGGCCGCCGGACAGTTCGTGCGGGTACTGCCGCAGGCGCCTGCCCGGCTCGGGCACACCGACGTCGGTGAGCAGGCCGAGGCTGCGTTCGGTGAGCGCGCGGCCGCGCAGGCCGGTGCGGGCGCGTTGCGCCCGGGCCAGCTGCGCGCCCACCGAACACAGCGGGTCGAGCGAGACCAGGGCGTCCTGCAGGACGAAACCGACGTCGTGGCCCCGGATCCGGCGCCAGTGCCGCTCCCGGTGTCCGCGCGCGTCCTGCCCGAAGACCTCGAACCGGTCCGCGCGCACGGTCGCGCCGGGGCCGGTCAGGCCGGCCAGCGCCCGCGCGGTCACCGACTTGCCCGATCCGGATTCCCCGACGAGCGCCACCGCCTCGCCCGGTTCGATCCGCAGATCGATGCCGCGCACCACCTCGCGGGCCCCGGTGCCGGAGAAGCCGATCCGGAGATTCGTGACGTCGATCAGGCTCATCCGACCGGCCTTCCGTCGTAGTACCGCTGCCAGCGCCTGCCCAGCGCGCTCACCGCGACGACCGTGGCGGTGACCGCCACGCCCGGCAGCACGGCGATCCACCAGGCGTTGCGCAGATAGTTGCGTCCCTCGGCGAGCATCGCGCCCCATTCCGGTTCCGGCGGTTGCGGTCCCATCCCCAGGAAGCTGAGTCCCGCGGCGCCGAGCACGGCCGTGCCCAGCCCGATGGTGGCCAGGATGGGAACCTGGGCCACCGCGTGCGGCAGTACGTGCCGCCCGACCAGGCGGGCCCGGGAGAGCCCGAAGGTGCGGGCCTGCTCGACGTAGCCGGATTCCTGCACGACCAGGGTCTGCGCCCGCACGACGCGGGCGAACCGGGGGATCGAGGCGACGCCGAGCGCGCAGACCAGATTGGTGGTGCCGGGCCCGGTGAACGAGATCAGCACCAGCGCCAGCAGCAGGTCGGGGAACGCCGAGACCACGTCGAGGAACCGGGTGACCACCTCGTCGACGGGGCCGCGCGCCAACCCGGACAGCACCCCGAGTGCGGTCCCCGCCACCACCGCGATGGCGACCGAGCAGACGCCGATCGACAGCGAGTAGCGGGCGCCGTGCACCACGCGGGTGAACACGTCGCGCCCCAGATGATCGGTGCCGAACCAGTGCCGCGGGCTGGGCGGCAGCTGGGCGGCGAGCGGGTCGGCGGCCAGCGGATCGGCGCCGGCCAGGACCGCCGGGGAGATCACCGCGACCGCGACGAGGACGACGACCGGCGCCGCGAGGGCCACTCCCGGTGACGGCGCGGAGACCCGCGCGGTGGACAGCGCCCGGCCCACCCGGGTGTCGAGGGCGATCATCGCGCCCCGTCCCGGGCCGCGCGCCGCAGTCGTGGATCCAGCCAGAGGTACAGCAGGTCGACCGCGGTGCTGATCACCACGTAGACGAAGGCCGACAGGATCGCCACGGCCAGCACCACCGGAAGGTCCTGGGCGAGGACGGCGTCCACCGTGACCCGGCCGAGCCCCGGCCGGCCGAACACCTCCTCGATGATCACCGCGCCGCCGAGCAGCCCGCCGACCAACCAGCCGGTGAGGGTGACCGCGGGCAGCGCCGCGTGCCGCAGCCCGTGCCGCAGCCGCAGCTCGGTCTCGCCGACCGACCAGGACCGCACCGTCACCGCGAACGGCTCGTCCAGCGCCCGCTCCAGCCCGTCGCGCAGGACCTGGGACACGACCGCGCCGAGCGAGAGGCCGAGCGCCAGCGCGGGGAGCACCAGCGCCGCCGGTCCCTTGTTCGCCGCCACCGGGAAGAGCCGCCAGCCGAAACTGAACGCCGACAGCAGCACGATGCCCAGCCAGAACGCCGGCGTCGAGACCAGGGTCAGCTCGACGGCGCCCGCCACCGCCCTGGCCCGGGGGCGGCCCGCCGTGAGGGTCGCGACCGTCACGGCGAACGCGAGCGCCACCAGCAGCGCGGCGCCGGTCAGCGCCAGCGTCGGCCCGGCCTGCGAGCCGACGACCTCCGACACCGGCCGCTGCAGCACATAGGAGCGCCCGAAATCCCCGTGCGCCACCTGCCACAGGTAGCGCCCGTACTGGACCACCGCCGGGCTGTCGAGCCCCCACTCGGCGCGGATGGCCGCCTCGACCTCGGGGGTGCGCGGCTGTTCCCCGATCAGCACGTCGACCGTGTCGCCGGGCGCCAGCCGCACGCCGAGGAACGACAGGGTCGCCGCACCCCACAACACCACGAGGCCCGAGACGATCCGCAGCGCGGCGCGGCGGGCCGTGGCCGCCCGGCGTCCGGTGACCGCCTCGGCGGCCGACGGCACCGCGGGTACGACGGCCGGACCGGCGGTCACAGGGCACCCTCCGGCCCGGCGCTCCCGGGATCAGCCACGGTCGACCCAGACGTCGTAGGCGTTCTCGGGCAGCTGCTTGTAGGGGCGGAAGCCCGCACCGTGCACGTGCGCGCCCGCCGCGATCTGGTTCTCGGGGATGTAGAGCGGGAGCGCGTAGGCCTTGTCGACCAGGGCGAAACGCTGTAGCTGCGCGTACTGCTTCGCTCGCGCCGCGATGTCGGTCGTCGCGGCGGCGGCCTGCAACCAGCTCGACAGCTCCGGGTCGCCCGCGCGGCTGTAGTTCAGCGTGCCCTTGGACGAGGCCGGGTACCAGTGGTTCTCGATGTCGATGCCGCCGGTGATGGTGTCGCTGTTGGCGATCGAGCCGAAGGTGTTGTTCTTGCGCAGCTCGGCGTAGGTGCCCAGGTCGACGTAGGACAGCTTCAGATCGATCCCGGCGTTCTGCTTGACCTGTGCCTGCACCGCCTGCAACAGCACTTCGCGCTGGTCGCGCACGGTCGACTGGGCCTGCACCAGATCGATGGTCAGCCGCTTGCCGTCCCTGGTGCGGAATCCGTCGGAATCCCGCGCGGTCCAGCCGGCCTCGTCCAGCAGCCGGTTGGCCGTCGCCTTGTCGGCGCCGTAGGCGCGCTCGATGCTCTTGTCGTAGAACGGGGTGTCGACGGTGGAGGTGATGCCCCAGCCGCGGGTGCGCTGCCCGCGGTAGATGGAGGCCAGGATCGCGTCCACGTCGACCGCGCTGTTCAGCGCCCGTCGCACCCTCTCGTCGGTGGCCGGGCCGAAGGTGGCGTTCCAGTACAGCGAGTACGGGCTGCCGTTGTTGAGCGCGTGCACGTAGGTGTAGTCGGGGTTGCCGTCGAACAGCGTGGCGTCGTTGCCGGAGACGCCCTCGATGAGGTCGACCTGGCCGGAGGTGAGGGCGCCGGTGCGCACCGAGGACTCGGGCAGGAACCGGTAGGTGACCTCGTCCAGGTAGGCAGGTCCCTGGTGGGCGGCGTTCGCCGGCGCCCAGTCGTAGTCCGGGTTCTTGCGGAAGTGCAGCTCCTGTCCCTTGACGTAGCGGTCGAGGATGAACGGCCCGGTGCCCGCGATCTCGGGCCCGCCGGACTTGAGCTGCGGCTTGTCGAAGGCGGCGGGGGAGATGATGTCGAATCCGGAGGCGAAGTCCAGGAACGGCGCGTACGGGTTCTTCAGGGTGAAGACCACCGTGCGGTCGTCCCGGGCCGCCACCGAGGCGAGGTTGGACAGCGGGCCCGAGGAGAACCCGCCGGAGTAGGACAGGTCCTGCATGGTGGTGAAGTTGCGGGCCACCCCGGCGGCGGTGAGCGGGGTGCCGTCGGTGAACTTCACGCCCTCGCGCAGGGTGAAGGTGTAGGTGAGCCCGTCGGGGGAGATCTCGTGTCCGGTGGCGAGCCACGGCACGTAGCCGCCGTCGGCGGTGCGCGCCAGCAGGGTCTCGTAGGTGTTGCGCAACAGCATCTTGGTGTTGCTCTGGCCGTTGAGGTGCGGGTTGAGGGTGGTCGGCTCGGTCTCCACGCCCCAGGTCAGCGATCCGCCGGTGCGTGGCGGGCCGGATTCGCCCGCGGCGGGGTCGGTTCCGCCGCACGCGGAGACCAGGACGGCCGTGGCCGCTATCAGAGCTGTCGCAAGTCGGCGAGTCCGCATCACAGCGCGGCGCCCCTCTCCTCGATGAGAAACAGTGATTCGTCCGTGGTGACCACCGCGCCTTCGGCGGCGGTCACCGTGACCACTCCGGCGTGGGTCGCCGCGAGTTCGTGTTCGAGCTTCATGGCCTCCACCACGCCGAGCAGCTGGCCCTGCTCGACCTGCTCGCCCGACGAGACGTGCAGGCGCACCAGCGTTCCCGGCATGGGCGATCGGATGGCCGGGCCCGCCGCGGCCGCGCCGCTGCCCCGGTACTCGGCGCGGGCGACCTCCCGGACGACGCCGTCGACCCGGCACGTCCAGCCCGCGCCGCTGCGCCGCACCGACACCGGCGCCGCGTCCACCGTGACGACGTCGCCGTCGCCCCGCACGACCGGAACCGCCTCCGCGGCGTCGCCGGGCCGCAGCAGCACCGTGTCGCCGTCGTAGCCGCGCACCCGGACCGTGAACGGGCGGCCGTCCACGGTCAGGTCGAGCCCGCCCAGTTCACCCGCGTCCGGGTCGAGCCAGGCACGGTCGCCCGGCGCCGCCCCCGGCGACCATGGTGTGGCCCGGTCGGGGGCGGTGAGCGTGGCCGCGACGGCCAGGGCCGCGCGCCGGTCGGGGTCGCCGAACTCGGCGACCGGGTCGAGCAGATCCAGATAGGTCGTGTCGTGCGCGGCCCCGGCGACCGTCGGCGCCGCCAGCACGCGCGCGGCGAAGCCCAGATTGGTCGAGATGCCCGTCCAGCGCAGCTCGTTCGCGGCCCGGCGCGCGGCCTCGAGTGCGGCGGCCCGGTCCGGCCCGTGGGTCACCAGCTTGGCCACCATCGGATCGAAACCGCCGGTGACCCGCAGGGTGCGGGTGAAGGCCCGCTCGACCCGCACCGCGGGCCAGCGGGTGACCTCCCACTCGCCCGGGCACGGCAGGAAGGACCGGAACGGGTCCTCGGCGTACACCCGCACCTGCACCGCGGCGCCGGCGGCGGTGATGTCGTCCTGGGCGGCGGGCAACGGTTCGCCCGCCGCGACCCGGAGCTGCCACTCGACCAGGTCGACGCCGGTGATCTCCTCGGTGACGGTGTGCTCGACCTGCAGCCGGGTGTTCATCTCGATGAAGAAGTACTCCTCGCCCGCCAGCAGGAACTCGAAGGTGCCCGCCCCGACGTACTGCAACGCGCGGGTGCCCTGCACGGCGGCGGCCAGCATCGCCGCGCGCACGGGCGCCGGGATGCGCGGTGCGGGCGCCTCCTCGATGACCTTCTGGTGGCGCCGCTGCAGCGAGCAGTCGCGGTCGAAGAGATGGACGGCGCCGCCGAATTCGTCCCCGAAGACCTGCACCTCGATGTGCCGGGCCCGCTCGGCGTAGCGCTCCAGGTGCAGGCGCCCGTCGGCGAAGGCCGCGCTCGCGGTGCGCGACGCCGAGGCCAGCGCCTCGCGCAGCCCGGCGGCCGAGCGCAGCACCGACATCCCCTTGCCGCCACCGCCGCCCGCCGGCTTGACGATCAGCGGATAGCCGATGTCCGCCGCGGCCTCGGCCAGCGCGTCGATGTCCTCGCTCGCCCGCTCGGTCCCCGGCAGGACCGGGACCCCGGCCGCGGCCATCACGCGTCGGGCCGCGGACTTGTCGGCCATGGTCTCGATCACCCGGGAGCTCGGCCCGACGAACACGAGCCCGGCCGCGCGCACCGCCTGCGCGAAGCCGGCGTGCTCGGACAGGAAGCCGTAGCCGGGATGCACGGCGTCGCAGCCGGTCTCGACCGCCGCGCGCACCAGCGCGGCCGCGTCCAGATGTCCGCCCGCCCGCAGGGCGACCGTGGCCGCCGCGCCCGCGTGGTAGGTCAGGTCCCGGTCCTCGTCGACGCTCACCGTCACGTACTCGACGCCGAGCCGGTCGCAGGTGCGCGCGATCCGGGCGGCGACCTCGCCCCGGTTCGCGATGAGCAGCCGGGCGATCACAGGCGGAACACTCCGAAGCTCGCGGCCGCCGGTTCGGGCCGGTCCCAGCGTTCGTGGGCCAGCGACAGGCACTGCGCCAGCCACGAGCGCGTGTCCTCGGGCTCGACCACCGCGTCGATCCACATGCGGGCGGCGATGTAGGCGGGCAGCGACTGGCGTTCGAAGCTGTCGATGATCGGCTGCTTGATCGCCGCCTCGGTGGCGGCATCGAGCTCCTTGCCCTCGCGGCGGAGCCGGTCGCGCTTGAGGATGGCCATCACCGCGGCGGCCTGTTCGCCGCCGACCCCGGTGGAGCGGGCGTTGGGCCACATGGCCATGAACTGCCCGCCCATCGACCGCCCCGACATGGCGAAGTTCGCGGCGCCGAAGCTGCCACCGATCACCAGCGAGATCTTCGGCACCGTCGCGCAGGAGACCGCGTTGACCATCTTGGCGCCGTGCTTGGCGATCCCGGCGCGCTCGTACTCCTCGCCGACCATGAACCCGCTCACGTTGTGCACGAACAGCAGCGGGATCCGCCGCTGGTTGCAGATCTGGATGAACATGGTCGCCTTGAGCGCGCTGTCGGGGAAGATGACGCCCTGGTTGGCGATCACGCCGACCTCGTATCCGGCGATCCGCGCCGTCGCGCAGACGATGGTGATCCCGTAGTCGCGGCGGTACTCCACCCAGGAACCGGCGTCGACCACGCGGCGCAGGACGGCCCGGACGTCCATCTCCTTCTTGGTGCTGGCCGGGATGAGATCCGGCAGGCCCGCGGGATCGTCGGCGGGTTCGACCGGCTCGAACGCCGGCGGCCGCACCCGGTCACCCGGTGTGCGCGAGACGATGTCGCGCACGATGGCCAGCGCCTCCTGCTCGTCGGCGGCGAGGTGGTCGGCCACCGCCGTGCGCCGCACGTGCAGGTCGGCGCCGCCGAGTGTCTGCGCGTCGACAACCACGCCGGTCGCGGCCTCCACCAGCTGCGGGCCGCCGAGGAAGACGGTGCTCAGGTCCTGCACCATCACCGTCTCGTCGCTCATCGCCGGGATGTAGGCGCCGCCCGCGGTGCAGATGCCGAGCACCGCCGAGATCTGCGGCAGGCCCATGGCCGACATCTCGGCGATGTTGCGGAACATCTTCCCGAGGTGTTCCTCGTCGGGGAAGATGTCCTCCTGCAACGGCAGGAAGATGCCGCCCGAGTCGGCCAGGTAGATGCAGGGCAGCCGGTACTCCCTGGCGAGTTTCTGGCCGCGCAGCTGCTTCTTGACGGTCAGCGGGTAGTAGGTGCCGCCCTTGACGTGCGGATCGTTGGCGAAGATCATGCACGGCCTGCCGTGTACGGTGCCGATGCCGACGACCAGCGCGGCGGCGGGCAGGTCGGTGTCGTACACCTCGTGCGCGGCCAGCCGCCCGATCTCGAGGAAGGGCGTGCCCGGATCGAGGATCCGGTCGACCCGGTCGCGCACGGCCAGTTTCGCATCGCCCGCGCGCCGCCGCGGCGCGACGATCTCGGCGGAGTGTTCGCGCAGCAGCGCGCGCTGGGCTTCGAAGCCGAGGGTGTTCTCGACGGTGACGGTCATGCGGGCTGCTCCGCTCCCCGCCGGTGCGCGGCCAGGCTCGCGGTGAGCGTGTCGGCGAAGCGGTGGATGGTCTCGGGTGCCAGATCGGCGCGCAGCATGAGCCGCAGCCCGGCGCTGCCGCGCCGGATGATCGGGAAGAAGATCGGGGAGGTGTAGAAGCCGGCCTCCAGCATGTCGCGCGCCACCGCCACGGTGACGTCCTCGCGGCCGATGTCGACGAACCGGATCGGCAGCCCGTCACCGCTCAGGTCGGTCTCGACCAGGGAGTCGAAAAGGTCGACCCGCGCCCGCAGCGCCCGCTGCAGGGTGTCGACGGTGCCGTCGTCGTGCAGGTCGCACGCGGCGACGATCGCGCCGAGCCCGGCGGTGTTGGTGCGCTGCGACCACATCAG
Organism: Nocardia thailandica NBRC 100428; assembly: GCF_000308795.1. GTDB lineage: Bacteria > Actinomycetota > Actinomycetes > Mycobacteriales > Mycobacteriaceae > Nocardia > Nocardia thailandica. The sequence continues at coordinate 50,250 of NZ_BAGK01000211.1, forward strand.
CGGCCCGCTCGTGCGCAGCAGGGTCGGCGTGCGGGAGTGGTCGCCGGGCGGACCGTAGAAGATGACCCCGCCGCTCGCGCCGAAACCCTTGTTGAGCGAGGCGATCACCAGCGTGCGGTCCCGCCAGCCCGGCGTGGCGTCGAGCACGTAGCCGCGCCCGCCCGCGCCGACGGTCGAGATGCCGTGCGCCTCGTCGAAATACAGGAAAAGGCCGTAGCGGTCCTGCAGCCGGTGCAGCTCGGCGAGGGGTGCCCCGCCGCCGGTGCTGTACACCCCGTCGGCCACGTAGGCGACCGTGTCGTGGGTGCGGCACAACTCCTCGAGGGCCTCGACGTCGTTGTGCCCGATGGTGACCAGCTCGGTCTCCTCGGCCACCAGCGGTTTCATGGCGTTGAGGCAGAAGTGCGCGTTCTTGTCGAACACGACGAGCGGCGGTGTGCCGTCGGTGAGTTCGCCCGAGGCCAGCAGCGGCAGGGTGGCCCACGCGGCCGCCGCGCAGGAGGACACCGTCACCGCCTGGGCGCCGAAGGTGGCGGTCAGGCGCTGCTCGGCCTCCTCGAGCAGCGCGAGCCGGATCCGCATGCGCGAGATGGAGGAATTGACGGTGGCGGTCTCGTCCAGGCCGCGGTGCGCCCCGGCCAGGATGCGCGGGTCGCTGTCGAGGCCGAGGTAGGAGTAGGAGGAGAAGTTGACGATGGACCGGCCGTCGCGGTCGTGCACGATGCCGTCGCGCATGTCCGTGGCGACGATGTCGACGAGGCCGTGGGCGGTGCTGTCGTCCCAGAACGTGTTGCTCGTGTGCAGCTGCCGGCGGATGTCGGCGAATCGGTGTGTGACCATTCGGGCATTCCTTCGTGAGCGGTGGAGCGTCGATCAGGAGTTCTGCGTCAGGTACGGGTGCGGGATTCGGGCAGGGCGACGAGCGCCACGTTGGCGGCGGCGAGCAGGGTGAGCACGAGCGACCAGGGGAGCAGCCCGTGCAGGGCCGGGCCGGCCAGGGAGGCGATGCCCGCCAGGCCCTGCTGGACCAGCGCGCACCACGACACGGCGATCGCGGCGCCCGCGGTGAGATGGCTGACCGCGTGCGCGGCACTGTTGGGGAACAGGGTCGCCTGGCCGAAGGTGGTCGCGACGTACCCCGCGAGGAAGAGGGCGAGCGCGAGCAGCCCCGGCAGGTCGACCACCCAGACGGCGGTGACGAGCGCGCAGCCGGCGAGCATGATCCCCGCGCCGCGGCGCATCATCCCGCGCGCGCCCAGCCGCAGCACCGCGCGGCGCACGTAGGTCGCGCCGGACAGGTAGGCCGCGCCGTAGAGCACGCCGAAGAGCCCGAAGACCCACGGAGGCAGGGCGAATCGGTCGGTGAAGATGAACGCCGACTTCTGCTGGATCATCACCACGATCGCGAAGCCGACGCCGCCCGCGACCGCGCTGCCGACGAAGACCCGGTCGGTGAACAGGCGCCGCGCCACCCCGCGCCCGCCCGCGGAGGGCGGGGGAACGGGCAGCGAGATCCGCAGCGCGCAGGCGACCGGGATCGCGGCGAGCACGGCCAGCACGACGAATCCGTAGCGCCACCCGACCGTGGAGGTGACGATGCCGCCGATCACCTGCCCGCCGCCGAGCGCCACCACGAACGCCATCGACAGCAGTGCGAGCTGGCGCGCCAGGTCGGCGCCGGTGAACAGGTCCTTGACCATCATCCGGCCGATGACCGCGATCCCGCCCGCGCCGATCGCCTGGATCACCCGCAGCACGAGCAGCTGCGGCGTGTCGGTGACGAGGGCGAGTCCCGCGCTGGCGAGCACGAAGCATCCCCCGGCGGCGACGAACGCGGGCACCCGCCCGAAGCGTTCGGCCGCGCGCCCCCAGGCGACGACCGGCAGGGCGGCGAAGACCACGAAGACCGCCACCGAGAGCTGGAGCACGCCGTCGCTCGCGCCGATGTCGGCGCCGAGATCGGGCATGCCGGGAAGGTAGATCGTGGTGGCCATCTGGGCCACCGTCACCGCCCCGCAGGCGGTGGCCACCACGGCCCGCTGTGACGTCCGCGTGGTCGCGACGCCGGTGTCCTCACGCGCGAACAAGTGCCGCCCCCTCGTGCCGTACGGAAAACCGTTGCGGGACTCAGATATACGGCGTCGATCGGGGGGCGGCCAGGGTTGTGCTCGGCGTGATTCCCGGTGTCCGTCGCCGGGGTCGCTCCGCGCGGAGGCCGGAGACGGCGAGGAACGGAGACCGCGACATGACGCGCCGGTGCCCCGGCGCGTGCCCGGGTCAGGCCAGGGCGAGGAAGAGTTTCTCCAGTTCGTCCTGGGTCATGGGGGTCTGTTCGGCGCCGGTGCCGGTGAGGCATTCGCGCAGGCCGGTGGCGACGATCTTGAAGCCGGCGCGATCGAGTGCCTTGGAGACGGCGGCGAGCTGGGTGACCACGTCCTTGCAGTCGCGGCCGTCCTCGATCATGGCGATGACGCCGGCCAGCTGGCCCTGGGCGCGGCGCAGCCGGTTGAGTACCTGGGCGATCGCCTCATCGTCGCCGACCATGCTGTGTGTCCTTTCCGTCCGCCCCCGTCCCGTCAATATACCCGGAGGGGTATGTGGGTGCCGGGGGCGGACCGCGGTGTTCAGTGGGAGAAGCGGATGTCCGGGAGCGCGCGGCGCAGCCAGGCGGGACTCCACCAGGCGGCCCGGCCGGTGAGCCGCAGCGCGACCGGGAGCAGAACCAGCCGGACCAGGGCGGCGTCGAGCAGGACCGCGACGCCGAGGATGATCCCCATCTCCTTGGGCGGCAGCGGCTCGGCCAGCGCGAAGGTGAAGAACACCGCCACCATGACCGCCGCCGCGGCGAAGATCACCCGGCCGGAGTGGGCCAGACCGTCGATCTGCGCGGTGACCGGGTCGCCGGTGCGCTCGTAGTGCTCCTTCGCGGTGGCCAGCAGGAACACCGTGTAGTCCATGGCGATGGCGAAGATCATGGCGAAGAAGAACACCGGTCCCCAGCCGTCGAGGAAGCCCTGCGGGGTGAAGCCGAGCAGCCCGGCGCCGTGCCCGTCCTGGAAGATCAGCTTCGCGACGCCGAAGGCGGCCGCGGTCGACAGCAGGCTGACCACCGTGCCGATCAGCGCGATCACCGGCGCCCGCAACGCGACCAGCAGCAGCAGGAAACCCAGCACCAGGATCACCGCGACCACGACGGGCAGGTAGGCGTCGAGCGTGCGCTGGAGATCGAGGTTCTCCGCGGCCGCCCCACCGACCAGCGCGTCGGCGGGCAGCGCCGCCCGCAGCTCGTCGAGGATCCCGGCCATCCCGGCCGCGGACGGGTCGACGGCGGGCAGGGCCTTGACCAGCACCAGTCCGCTGTCGTCGGTGGCGGCGACCGGGGGGAACACCGCCGCGACATCGGCCACCGATCCGGCCACCCGCGTGACGGCTTCGGCCTCGGCGGCGGGCGCGACGATCGACAGCGTGCCCGGCGCGCCCGCGCCCAGCTCCGCCGCGATCAGCTCGTAGCCCTGGCGCACGGGCGCCTCGGCCGGGACCACCGCGATCGAGGGCATGGCCGTCGACAGCCCGGTGACCGGGAGGGCGAGGGCGACCAGAACGGTCAGCGCGCCCGCCGCGAAGGGCCACGGATGGTCGTGGAGCAGCCTGCCCCAGCGGGCGAACCGGGGCGAGCGGTGCTCGCGGTGCCGGGCGAAGGGCAGTGCGGCGGCGTCGATCCGGGCGCCGAGCGCGCCGAGGGCGGCGGGCAGCAGCGTCAGGGTCGCCGCCAGGACGAACACCACCGCGGTCATGATGCCCACCGCCATCGTCCGGACGGCGGGCGCGGGGACGAGCAGCACCGCCGACAGGCTCACCAGCACGGTCAGGCCCGACAGCAGCACCGCCTTGCCCGCGGTGCCCAGCGTCTCGGCGACCGCCGCCCGCGGCGTGGCGGCGCGGGCGAGCGCGTCACGGAACCGGGCCACGAGGAAGAGGGCGTAGTCGATGCCGAGCGCCAGCGCGAACATCATCGCGAAGTTCATGGCCCACACCGAGATCGGGGTCACCTGGTTCAGCAGCACCAGCCCGCCCGCGGAGGCGACGAGCCCCGCGATGGTGAGCAGCAGCGGCAGGCCCGCCGCGACCAGGGAACCGAAGGCCAGCACCATGATCGCCAGCGTCAGCGGCCAGGAGAACAACTCCGCTCGGATCATCGCTTCGTGATTGGCCTCGTTGAAGTCGCTCCACAGCGCGGACGCGCCGGTCGGATACACCGCGATCCCGTCGCCGGACAACCCGGTCAGCGCGGCCTTGTGCTGGTCGACGGCGCGGACCATGTCGTCGGGGGAGGCGGCGGCGCCCGCGACGACGATGCCGGTGTGGCCGTCGGGTGCGACGGTGAATCCCGGGCGGGGCGCGAGCACCCGGCCGAACCGGTCGTCGCCGGCGAAGACGGCGGTGACCCGCTCGATCACCTGCCGCACGGCCGGGTCGTCCAGCGTGCGGTCCTCGGCGTGGATCACGACCTGCACCGCGGCCGAGGAGTCGCCGCCGAAGTGTTCCTGGGCCAGCTCGCGGACCCGGACCGACTCCGAGCCGTCGGCCTGCCAGCCCGCGCCCGCCAGGGAGGAGAACACGCTCGGCGCGGCGGCGCCGAGCGCGACGAGGACCAGGACCCACACGCCCACGATCGCGCGGGCGTGCCCGGCCGCGAACGCTCCCCATCGGGCCAGGGCGCCGAGGGGCCGTTCGACCGCCGCCCCGCGCGCCGGATCGTCGAGGTTCGTGCTCATGAGGTGCCTTCCGGTATATACCCCCAGGGGTATTGCTGAACGGACGCGACGATACCCCAGGGGGTATTTTCCGGCAAACGGCGGGCAGCCGGGAGCGGCTCGTCGACGGCGGGCCCGCTCCCCGACGGCCGCCGGGGCGGGCCTCCTCGGGCCGTGTTCCGGCGCCGCCTCGCCTCGGCGACCGGCGCGGGATGGGGGCGGCGCGCCACGCCGGGGACGCGGCGCGGGCGCGCGCTCACGCGGCGGCCGCCCCTCCGCGAACCCACAGCCCGGTGACGTCGTCGCGGGGCCGTGCTCGCAAGGCGGCGGCCCCGGGATGTCCCCGCTGTCGGGTCACTGCGGATGTGCTGTGGACCCCCGGGACCGCCGGATCGGGGCCGGTTCCGGGAGGCTTCCGGCGGAAGTCCTCGCGCGTGAGGGCCGAAGGCCCTGATGGCAAGGGACCAAGGTCCTCGGTTCCGTCGAGTTGCGAGAAGTGTGCTGTGTGCGAAATAGTCTGCGCGAGTGTGGGTCCGGTGTCGCGGGTGACCGTCGGGTACGGTTCCGTCCGGAAACGGTCGTTGGAGACCGAGCCGGGCGATGTGTCATCCTCGGCGCAGGCCCGTGCACCCGGACAGTGAGCTCGCGGATGGGATCGAGGTAGGCGTTGACGACGAGCGAGGCGGACCCCGGACATATCCCGCCGGTCACCTTCACCGTGACCGGCGGTGCCGACCTGCCGCGCGCGCAGGCCTTCGAGCAGTGGGAGGCGGTGCTGAGCGAGTGCTACTTCCCGCTGGCCGCCCAACCCGACGACAGCCCGGGCTTCCACGGAAGCATCGAACGCGGGAAGCTCGGCGGGGTGTGGCTGTCCACCGTGGACACCTCCCGGCAGTCGGTCCTGCGCACCCGCTCCGGGATCGCCCACACCGACGACGAGTACCTCATCGCCAGCGTCTACACCGAGGGACGCGCGCGGCTGCACCAGGACGATCGCGTCGCGGAGCTCACCCCGGGCGACATGGTGTTCTACGAGTCCACCCGCCCGTACCGGTGGGACATCGACGGGCCCGGCGCGCAGGTCATCGTGCAGGTGCCCACCGCGCTGCTGCGCGCCGAGCTCGGGGTCTCGCACGTGTCGCTGCCCACCGCGACGACCGTGCGGCCCGACACCGCCGCGGGCGTGGTGGCGCGCTTCTTCCTCGACCTGGCCCGTATCCAGCACACCGCCGCCGACGAGGCCGCGATCCTGGCGAGCGGCGCGGTGCCGCTGTTCGCGGCCGGGGTCAACCTGCTCGCGGGGCAGCAGCCGACGGGGGCGTCCGGAAGCCTGCTCACCCGCGAACGGGTGACCGCCTTCGTCCGCGACCGGTGCGGGGATCCCGCGCTGACCGTCGACGACATCGCCCGCGGCTGCCTGCTCTCACGTCGCAGCCTCTACCGCCTGTTCGACGAGACCGGCGAGGGGCTCGGCGCCCTGCTGCGCCGCCTGCGCGTCGAGCGGGCCTGCGCCCTGCTCCGCGCCGAACGCGGCCGGCCCACCGCCACCGTCGCCGTCGAGGCGGGATTCGCCTCCGAACGCCACTTCTTCCGTGCCTTCCGCGCCGAGATGGGCATGACGCCGGGCGAATACCGCA
>NZ_BAGK01000210.1 GCF_000308795.1 Nocardia thailandica NBRC 100428
GGCCGAACCGGCCGAGGTAGCCGCGCGCGACACCGGGCCCGGAGACGTACAGCTCGCCGGGGGTGCCGGGGGGCGACCGGCCGCAGGCGGGCGTCGAGCACGAACAGCCGCATGCCGCGCACGGGCGCGCCCAGCGGCACCGGCTCGCCGGGCACCATGGCGGCGCTCGCGGTCACCGCGACGGTGGCCTCGGACGGACCGTACATGTTGTGCATGCGGTAGCCGGACGCCCAGGTCCGTACGAGTTCGTCGGAGCAGGCCTCGCCGCCGACGATGACGGTGTTCAGATCCGGCAGCTCGCCGGCGGGGACGGTGGCCAGCGCGGCCGGGGTGACGAAGGCGTGGGTGATGCGCTCGCCGCGCAGGAACGCGCCGAGCTCCGCGCCGCCGTACAGGTCGGCGGGCGCCACGACGACGGTCGCGCCCGCGGCGAAGCCGAGCAGCAGCTCGAGCACCGAGGCGTCGAAGCTCGGCGAGGAGAAGTGCATGGTGCGCGCGGCGTCGGTCACGCGGAACAGCTGTGCCTGCTCGCTGGCGAGCGAGGCGATGCCGGTGTGCGCGACCACCACAGCCTTGGGCTTGCCCGTCGACCCGGAGGTGTAGATCAGGTAGGCGGGCTGACCGACCCGCAGCGGCGAGAGCCGTTCGCCGTCGGTGATCGGCGCCCCCGACCGGCGGCCGCAGTCGGTCTCGAACTCGGCGGTGCCGAAGACCAGCCAGCCGCCGCGGCCGTGCCCGTCGCCGGGTTCGACCGGCAGGGTGGCCAGGTGCTCGGGCAGCGTGAGGCCGAGGGCCGCGCCGGAATCGGTGATCATGTGCGCGATGCGGTCCGCCGGGTAGGCGGGGTCGACGGGCACGTAGGCCGCGCCGGTCTTGGCCACCGCCCACACCGCGACCACGGACTCGAGGCTGCGCGGCAGGGCGATCGCGACCACGGTCTCGGGCCCGGCGCCGTGCGCGATCAGGCTGCGCGCCAGCCGGTTCGAGCGTTCGTCGAGTTCGCGGTAGGTGGTGTCCAGGCCGAGGTAGCGCACCGCGACGTGCTCGGGCAGCCGCTGGGCGGTGTCGGTGAGCAGGCGGGCGAGGGTGGTCGCCGGTTCGGCGGGCGCGCCGGAGACCGGGACGAGACGGGCGGCCTCGCGCCGGTCGAGGAGGTCGATGTCGCCGAGCGGGGTGTCCGGGGCGGCGACGGCGGTGGCCAGCAGGGCGGTGAACCGCCGCGACAGGGTCTCCACGGTGGCGCGGTCGAAGACGTCGGTGGCGAAACCGAATTCGGCGCGCAGGGGCCCGTCGCCGTGGGCGTCGTGCACCTCGAGTTGCAGGTCGAACTTGCTCACCCCGGCCGCGATCGGCAGCACCTCGGCGCGCACGCCGGGCAGCTCGACCGCGAGGTCGGGCGCGCGGTCGTAGGACAGCATCACCTGGAACAGGGGGTGCCGGGCGGTGGAGCGCTCCGGGTTGACCAGTTCCACCAGCCGCTCGAACGGGACGTCGGCGTTGGCGAAGGCGTCGAGGTCGGCCTCGCGGACCCGGTCGAGCATGTGCCCGAACCCGCCGTCCAGATCGACCTCGGTGCGCAGGACCAGGGTGTTGACGAACATGCCGACCAGGTCGTCGAGCGCGGGGTCCGACCGGCCGGCGATGGGCGTGCCGACGGCGATGTCGCCGGTGGCGCAGACCCGGGCCAGCAGGGCGGCCAGGGCGGCGTGCAGCACCATGAACATGCTGACACCGCGCGCGGTGGCGAGTTCGCCCGCCGCGCGGTGGATCCCGGCGTCGATGGTGAAGGCCACCGTGTCCCCGCCCGCGGTGCGCTGGAGCGGACGCGGGCGGTCAAGGGGCAGGTCGAGCTGGTCGGGCAGGCCGGCCAGCACCTCACGCCAGTGCGCGAGCTGGCGGGTGAGCGCGGCGTCGGGGTCGTTCTCGTGGCCGAGCAGGTCGCGCTGCCAGAGCGTGAAGTCGGCGTACTGGACCGGCAGCGGCGCCCACCGCGGCGCGGCGCCCTCGGCGCGGGCGGCGACGGCGACCATGAGGTCGCGCGCCAGCGGGGCGACCGACCAGCCGTCGCCGCTGATGTGGTGCAGCACGACGACGAGCACGTGGTCGTCCGCGCCGACGCGGTACAGCGCGACCCGCAGCGGCGACTCGGTGCGCAGGTCGAAACCGCGGGCGGCGAAATCGGCGGTGAGGGCGGGGATGTCGGCGGCGATGGCGTCGACGGGGGTGAGCGCGAAGTCGTCGGTGCCCGCCGGGTGGATCAGCTGGTACGGGCCCTCCGGTCCTTCGGGGAAGGTGGTGCGCAGGGTCTCGTGCCGGGCGACCACGTCGCGCAGGCCCGCGCGCAGGGCGGCCAGGTCGAGCGGCCCGGTGAGGCGCAGTGCGAGGGGCATGTTGTAGGCGGCCGCGTGCTCGGCGAAGCGGTTGAGGATCCACAATCGCTGCTGCGCCAGCGACAGCGGGATGCGTTCCGGACGCGGGACCGGCACCAGCTTCGGGGAGGTGGTGTCGGCGCCGTGGGTGCCGATGTGGGCGGCCAGCGAGGCGACGGTGGCGGACTCGAACAGGTCGCGGATGGTGAGATTGACCCCGAGGGTGCCGTTGATCCTGGCCACCGCGCGCGCGGCGACCAGGGAGTTGCCGCCCAGGTCGAAGAAGCTGTCGTCCACGCCGATCTGCCGCGCGTCGTCGTAGGCGAGCAGCTCGGAGAAGATCCCGGCCAGGGTGATCTCGAGTTCGCTCTGCGGGGCGGCGCCGCCCGCGGCGGCGTGACGCAGGCCGTCCGCGGGGGCGGGCAGGGCCTTGCGGTCGACCTTGCCGTTGGCGCTGAGCGGCAGTTCGTCGAGCGCGACGACCACCGAGGGCACCATGTAGGACGGCAGCAGCCTGCGCAGGCCGGTCAGCAGGTCCTCGGTGTCGGGGTCGGGCCGACCGGGGGCCGCGACGACGTAGGCGACGAGTTCGTCGTCGCCGGTCCGGCCCACCCGGGCCACGCAGACCGCGCGGGCGATGTTCTCGTGGGCGAGCAGCGCGGCCTCGATCTCGCCGAGCTCGATCCGCAGGCCGCGGATCTTGACCTGGAAGTCGGTGCGGCCCAGGTATTCCAGGACGCCGTCACCGTCGAGCTGCCAGCGCGCGAGGTCGCCGGTGCGGTACATGCGCGCGCCCGCGGCGAAGGGGTCGGCGACGAACCGGTCGGCGGTCAGGTCCGGGCGGCCCAGGTAGCCGCGGGCCAGCTGCACGCCCGAGAGGTAGAGCTCGCCCACCGCGCCCGGCGGCACCGGCCGCAGCCGGGCGTCGAGCACGTAGGTCCGGGTGTTCCACACCGGCGAGCCGATGGGCACGACGGTGGCGTCGGGCGGGCACGGCCAGTAGGTCACGTCGACCGCGGCCTCGGTGGGCCCGTAGAGGTTGTGCAGGGCGGGACCGCCGTCGGGGCCGTGCAGCGCGGCGTGGAAGTCGGCCACGGTCGCCCCGGGCAGCGCCTCGCCCGAGCAGAAGACCCGGCGCAGGCTCGCCCCGCCGCGCACGCGCGGATCGGTGACGAACAGCGACAGCATCGAGGGCACGAAATGCGCGGTGGTGATGGCCTTCTCGGTGATGATCCGCGCCAGGTAGGCGGGATCGCGGTGCCCGTCGGGGGCGGCGACGACCAGCCGGGCGCCGACCTGCAGCGGCCAGAAGAACTCCCACACCGACACGTCGAAGGTGGCGGGGGTCTTCTGCAGGACCGCGTCGGTGTCGTCGAGTCCGTACTCGGCCTGCATCCAGCGCAGCCGGTTCACGATGGCGGCGTGGGTCACGCCGACGCCCTTGGGTTTTCCGGTGGACCCGGAGGTGAAGATGACGTAGGCCAGGTGTTCCGGGCGCAGCGGCGCGGAGCGGTCGGCGTCGGTGATCGGCGCGGGCGAGTGCGCGGTGACGTCGAGGGTGTCGAGGTCGACCCGCGGGGTGCCCGCGGGCAGGTCGACCCGGTCGCGGGCGGCGGTGAGCACGCACACCGGCCGGGCCTGGTCGAGCACCGCCTCGATCCGGTCGGCCGGATGCTCGGGGTCCATGGGCAGGTAGGCCGCGCCGGTGGCCAGCACGGCGTACATGCCGAGCACCATCTCCACGCTGCGGTGCAGGCACAGCGCGACCGTGGTCTCCGGTCCCGCGCCGCGGGCGAGCAGTTCGCGCGCCAGCTGGTTGACCCGGTCGGCGAACTCGCCGTATCCGACCGCGCGGTTGCCGAATTCGAGCGCGATCGCGTGCGGGGTGCGCCGCACCTGGGCCTCGAAGGCCGAGACCAGGGTGTCCGCGGCGACCGGGACGGCGGTGTCGTTCCAGCGCTCGAGCACGGTGAGGCGCTCGTCCTCGGTCAGCGCGGTGAGCGAGTGGGCGGGCGCGGCCGGGTCGGCGGCGAGGAAGCGGGTGAGGAAATCGATGTAGCGCGCGTGGTGGGCGGTGACCTCGTTCTCGGCGTACAGGATCGGGTTGGCCTCGAAGTCGAGGTGGATCCGGCCGCCCTCCCCGTTGTAGAGGTTGATCGACAGGTCCTCCACGGGACCGGTGGCCAGCACGTGCAGCGTGCCGGGGGCGTCGCCGAAGGTCAGCTCGTCGTGGAAGAGCATGATGTTGACCATCGGGCCGAAGAAGCCGCGCGCGTCGCGCGCGTAGCCGCTGTCGCGGCGGATGTCGTCGGAGCGGTAGCGCTGGTGGCGCAGGGCGCCGGTGATCTGCAGTTCGGTCTGGCGGACCACGTCGGCGACGGTGGTGTCGTCGGTGAAGCGCACCCGCAGCGGCACGACGTTGGACACCACGCCCGCCGACCGGCGCAGCGCCACGGTGGTGCGGGCGGAGACGGGCAGGCTCAGCACCACGTCGGCGGTGCCGGTGACCGAGCGCACGTAGGCCGCGAGCGCGGCCACGATGAGGGCCGAGTTGGCCGAGTTGTGCTCGGCGACAGCGCTGGTCAGCAGCTCGTCGTCGACGACGCCGGCCGCGCGGTGGCGGCCCGGGTGGTGGGTGTCGCCGGTGACCGAGACCGTCGACAGGGTCATCGGCTCGCCGGCGCCCGCGAGCTGCTCGAGCCAGTACTCGCGGTCGGCGGCGAAGCGGCCGGATTCGCGGTAGCGCGACTCGTCGGCGTACAGGTCGGCCAGGGCGGCGGCGCGGGAGACGCTGGGTTCGCGCTGCTCGCCGACGGCGGTGTAGATCTCCGCGGTGCGGCTCAGCGCGTTCATGGCGCCGTAGCCGTCGATGACGATGTGGTGGCCGCGCTGATAGAAGAACCACTCGCGCTCGCCCACCCGTAGGACGACGTTGGTGGTGAGCGGCTCGGCCTCCATGTCGATGGGCGAGCTGGCGTGTTCGTTCATCCAGCGCAGCGCGGCGGCGCGCGGGTCGGGCTCGCCCCGCAGGTCGCGGCGGCCCCAGCCGGGCCGCCTGCTCAGGTCGACCTGCTGGTGCGGCACGCCGTCGATCTCGAGCAGCCGGACGTGGCCCACCTGCGACTCGAACCCGTAACGTTCCACCGCGTACAGCAGCCGGCCGACATCGAGGTCACCGTGGATTTCGACGTAATGGGCGATGGTGAGCGGGATGTCGGGACGGATGCGCTGCGCGTACCAGAGAGCGGTCTGACCCGGCGACAACGCGAACGGCTGGCCCGAATCCTCGTCGGTGACGCATGAGCCGACGCGGTCGGTGGCCAATGAACTCATCGATCACTCCATCCCTGTGCAGCGACTTCTCCCCGAGCACGCCCGGGCATGAGAGGGCCCAGGGCGTGGTAATCCACGACCTAAGATTCGGAGCACCCCGACAGCCGGATGGCCGTCGGTTTGGATTTATTTCGGGTCGAAGTCACTGAGGCGCCGCTGTTTTCATCAGCAATATCCCCGCAATCATGCGAAGAAGCGCATATCGACCCTCACGCACACCTCGAATCTCGGCGAAACGGCGGAATGAGCCACTGGCTACTTCCCGGCGAATCGAATTATCGGGAAAACAAAGACTTCGAGGCGGTGTTTAACCGGAGAAACAGACCGAATATCTCGGATTGGATCCGGTTTAATTCGGCGCAGTCGATCCGCGGCGCCGCCGTGCCACTGCCCACCCGGCGCCGAGCGCGGTCAGGATAACCGACGCCCACTCCGGGGCGGCACCCACCCGGGTCGCGAGGGTGGTCGAATCCCGCAGCGGGAGACGGGCCACGAGCGCGGCCGGAACGAACTGTTCGGTCTGTTGGGCGAGGGCGCCGTCGGCGGTCACGATCGCGCTGACCCCGGTCGTCGCCGCGACGACCAGCGCCCGGCCGTGCTCGACCGCGCGGACGCGCGACATGGCCAGCTGCTGATAGGTCATCTCCGAATCGCCGAACGTGGCGTTGTTGGTCGGCACCGTCAGCATCTGGGCGCCGGAACCGAGGGACTCGCGGAAGGCGCGGTCGAACGCGACCTCGTAGCAGGTGGCGACGCCGATGCGCACCCCGGCGGCGGTCACCGTGCCGTCGCCGTCGCCGGGCACGAAGTAGCCCGCCCTGTCGGCGTAGGAGGAGAACAGCCGGAAGAAGCCGCGCATCGGCAGGTATTCGCCGAACGGCTGGACGATCTTCTTGTCGTGCCGGTCGCCGGGGCCGTCCGCGCCGTTCCAGACGATGACCGAGTTGGTGGTGGTCCGGTCGCGGTTGACCAGGACGGCGCCGACCAGGATGGGGGCTCCGACGCGCTCGGACGCGGCGGTGACCAGGGCGGCGGCGTCGGCGTTGCGCAGCGGGTCGATGTCGGAGGAGTTCTCCGGCCAGATGACGATGTCGGGCCGGGGCACCCGGCCCGCGGCGATGTCGGCGGCGAGTTCCTCCGTGCGGCGCACGTGGTTGTCCAGGACGGCGCGGCGCTGGGCGTTGAAGTCCAGCCCGAGGCGCGGGACGCTGCCCTGGATCGCGGCGACGGTGACGGTGCGGTAGCCCTCGTCCGGTCCCGGCAGGGTCGCCGACAGCGCGAGTCCCGCCACCGGTCCCGCAACCAGCAGGGCGACGGCGGCCACGATCCCGCGCAGCGGCAGCGCCGCGCCGGAGGCGGGCCGCCCGGAGTCGCCCGCCGTGTCCGCGGCGGCCGGCGCCCCCGCGCCCCGTACCCGCCGGACGAGCGGGACCAGGGCCGCCAGCGCCGTGCCGGTCAGGGCGACGGCGAAGCCGACGAGCGGGGCGCCGCCCACCGAGGCCAGGGACAGGTACCAGCCGTCGGCCTGGCCGAAGGCGATTCGCCCCCAGGGAAATCCGCCGAACGGGAAGCTCGAGCGGCCCCACTCGGCCGCCGTCCAGGCCAGCGCGACCCACACCGGCCAGCCCGGCAACCCGCCGAGGAGCCGGGCCAGCAGGCCCCACAGCCCGAAGTACACCGCGCACGCGGTGGACAGCGCCAGCCACGGCACCGGCCCGACGTAGATGCCGGTCCACGGCAGCAGCGGCACGAAGAACGCCAGCCCACCGGCGAAGCCGATCCCGAACCCGCCGCGCAACCGCCCGTCGCCGCGCACCGCCAGGGTCAGCAGCGCCACCCCGACGGGGGCGAGGAACCAGAAGGGGCGCGGCGGGAAGGACGCGAACAGCAGCAGGCCACCCGCGACGGCCGCGAGCAGCCGCAGCCCGGTGTCGCGGGTGAAGACGGAACGCGGCCGGACCGTGGCGGTTTCGGTCGCGGTGTCGTGCGGCATGCTCACTCCGGATGATCGATCGAGCGGTCGGGCGGGTCCCGCCGGGGCCGTCCCGGCACGCCGGACGGGCGGCGCCGGGGCGGGGCCGCCGGGCGGAACGGCGGCATCACGCGGTGTAGATCGTGATTCCGTCGCGCACGGTGCGCAGGCAGGTCGGCAGCGCGCCGCCCGGGTCCAGCGGCGGCAGCCCGGGCACCCGCGAGCGCGGGTCGGTGGACCAGCGCTGGACCGTGTCGGCGGCCGCGGCGACGACGAGATCGCCCGCGTCCCACACCGCGTAGCTCGCGGGCGCGCCCGGCACCAGCGTGCCCGCGACGCCGTCGCGTACTCCCCCGGCGCGCCACGCGCCGCGGGTGGCCGCGGCGAAAGCCGCGCGGGGCGAGAGGCCGTGGCCGGGCGTGCGGTGGTGCACGGCGGCGCGCACCGCCGACCACGGGTCGAGCGGGGTGATCGGGGCGTCGGAGCCGATGGCCAGGGAGACCCCGGCGGCCGCCATGGCGGCGAAGGGGTTCAGCGCCGCGGCGCGCTCGGCCCCGAGGCGGGCGGCGTACATGCCGTCGGGTCCGCCCCAGGCCGCGTCGAATCCCGGCTGCACCGAGGCGATCACGCCCCAGCGGGCCAGCGCCGCGATGGCGTCGGCGCCCGCCAGCTCCGCGTGCTCGATCCGGTGCCCGCGCGCGGCGACGGCGGGGCCGCCGAGTTCCTCGGCGACGCGGGCGATCCCGGCGACCACGGTGTCCACCGCGACGTCGCCGATGGCGTGGAAGCCGGCCTGGATCCCGGCCTCGGTGCAGGCGCGCAGGTGCGCGGTGACGGTGTCGGCGTCGAGGTAGCTCTTGCCGGTGTGGGCGGCGTCGGCGTAGGGCGCGTGCAGGCAGGCCGTGTGCGAGCCGACCGACCCGTCGACGAACAGGTCGCCGCCGAGCGCGTGCACGCCGAGCTCGTCGACCAGGGCTTTCGCTTCCTCGGCGCTGCCCACGGCCTGCCCCCAGTAGGCGCGCACCGCGACGCCGTGGTCGAAGCCGAGGAGTTCGCGCACGTCCTCGCGGCCGGAGATCTCGGGTCCCGCGCATTCGTGCACCGCGACGACGCCGTGCGCCGCGGCGGTGTCGAGGGCCGCGGTGCGGGCCGAATCCCGTTGCGCGCGGGAGAGTCCCGCCAGCGCGACGGCGCGCACCCGGTGGTGGGCCTCGGCGGTCAGCGGCTCGCCGCGGGTGTAACCGGCGCCGAGCTCGCCCACGGCGTCGAGCAGCGCGGAGGAGGCGACGGCCGAGTGCGCGTCGACCCGGGCCAGGTAGACGGCCCGGCCGGGGCCCGCGGCCGCGTCGAGCTCGGCGACGGTCGGCGGGCGCTGCTCGGGCCAACGGGTCTGGTCCCAGCCCTCGCCGATCACGAGGGCGTCGGGTTGCGCGGCCGCGTGGGCGCGCACCGCCGCCAGGGCGGCGTCCAGGGAGGTCGCGGCGCTCAGGTCGAGGCCGGTCAGCTGCAGGCCGAGCGCGGTGACGTGCACGTGCGGATCGACGAAGGCCGGGGCGACGAAGGCGCCGTCCAGGTCGACGATCTCGGCGTCGGGATGCAGGGCGCGGCCGGGGGCCTCGGCGCCGAGCCACACCACGGTGCCGTCGGTGACCGCCATCGCGGTCGCGTCCGGAGCGCTGGCACTGTAGAAACGGCCGCCGATCAGCAACTGGGTACTCACGAGGCTCCAGTGTGCCGTATCGGCGTCCGCGGGCGGCGGCTGGCTCAGGTCGGCAGGGCGAGCACGGCGCGGACGTCGCTGTCGCGCAGCGCGTCGGCGCCCGTCGGGCCGCCCGCCTCCACGGCGATGAGTTCGAGCCGCCAGGCGGCGGCGGTGAAATCCGAGAGGGACCGGCCTGCCGCCGCGGACGCTCTGCGCACGGCGGCGGCCAGCTCCTCGCTCACCGTGACGGTGATCTGCTCGGTGGCCATCGCGTCACCATAGCGCCGGGCCGCCCGCGGACGGCAATTCGACCGGCGTGGCGTCAGGCGGGGCCGATGGCGCGTCGCGCGGGACCCTGCCCGTCGTCGTACCACTGCTGCACCACGACCCCGTCGACGACGTCGCCGTCGGAGTCGACGACCATGCCCCGGTAGGGAGCGGGGGCGAAGGTGGGCAGCGGGCCGAACCGGCGGTTGCTCAGCTTCTCCAGCACGGGCCGGGCCACCGCGCGGGTGGGCGGCAGCAACAGCAGCAGCCCGAGCACGCCGGTGACCAGGCCGGGCACGAACATCAGGACCGAACCGGTGGCGACGAGGGCGCCGTCGGCCAGGGCGCTCTCCGCGGTGACCTCGCCGCGTCCGGCCCGCCGGAAGCGCTGGATCACCCGCCTGCCCTGGGCGCCGATGAGCAGCAGCCCGAGCCCGGAGATCGCCAGCAGCGCGACGAACGCCCAGCCCGCACCGATGAGCGAGGCCAGGCCGACGAAGGCGCCGATCTCGACGAGCAGGTAGGCGAGGAAGAGCAGGCCGGGCATGGTCGGTCCTTTCGCTGGTGTCTCTCCACTCAACGCGCGAGGTGTCCGTTTTTCTCCCGGGTGTGGTCCCGGTTACCCGCCGGGCCGGACCAGCCCGGTCTCGTAGGCCAGCACCACGGCCTGGACCCGGTCGCGCAGGCCGAGCTTGGTCAGCACCCGGCCGACGTGGGTCTTCACCGTCGCCTCGGACAGGAACAGCGCCGCGGCGATCTCGGCGTTGGACCGGCCCGCCGCGATCTGTTCGAGCACCTCGCGCTCGCGGGCGGTGAGGACGTCGAGTTCGGCGGGATCGCGGCGGGTGGCGGGGTTCTCGGCGATGAGCCGGTCCAGCAGCCGCTTGGTCACCTTCGGCGAGACGACGGCGTCGCCCGCGGCGACGCTGCGCACGGCCGAGACCAGGTCCTCGGGCGGGGTGTCCTTGAGCAGGAAGCCGCTGGCGCCCGCGCGGAGCGCGCCGAGGGCGTGTTCGTCGAGGTCGAAGGTCGTCATGACCAGCACGCGGGCGCCGTGCCCCGCGGCGAGGATCTGCCCGGTGGCGGTCACGCCGTCCACCACGGGCATGCGCACGTCCATGAGCACCACGTCCGGCCGCAGCTCGGCGGCGCGGCGCACCGCCTCGGCGCCGTTGCCCGCTTCCCCCACGACCTCGATGTCGGGGTGGGCGCCCAGCACCATGGTCAGTCCCATCCGCATGAGTTCCTGGTCGTCGACGACTAACACGCTGATCGGCACGGCGCTCACCCTAGCGACTCCTCGCCCTCGGCGGTCAGCGGCAGCACGGCGCGCACCCGCCAGGAGCCGTCGGCGACCCGGCCCGCGTCCAGGGTGCCGCCGAGCACGGCGACCCGCTCCCGCATGCCGACCAGACCCATCCCGCCGCCGGGGATCGGTCCGGCCTCGGGCGTCACGGCCGGGGTCCCGCCGGTGTCGGAGATCGTCACGGTGACGTCGGTGTCGTGGCGGTGGACCCGCACCCACGCCTTGGGCGTCGCGCCCGCGTGCCGCAGGGTGTTGGTCAGCGACTCCTGGACGATGCGGTGCACGCCGAGGCTGATCTCGGGGGCGATGTCGTCGAGTTCGCCGGTCAGCTCCAGTTCGACGGCGAGCCCGGCGTCGCGCATCATCTCGACCAGGGTGGCGATGCCCGCGCTGCCGTGCTGGGGCAGCTGCTCGGGCGCGTGCTCGCTGCGCAGCAGGGCGACCGTGCGGCGCAGCTCGCGCAGGGCGTCGCGGCCCGTGGCGGCGATGGTCTGCAGGGCGGTTTCGGCGGTGTCCGGATCGGTGCGCAGGGCGTAGCGGGCGCCGTCGGCCTGCACGATGATGACGCTGACCGCGTGCGCGACGACGTCGTGCAGCTCGCGGGCGATGCGGGTGCGCTCGGCCGCCACCGCGTCGTGGGCGCGGTGGGCCATCACCGAGTCGGCGACCGCGAGCCGCGCCGCGACCTCGGCGTCGTAGGCGTGGCGGGCGCCGACGAACTCGGCCAGCGTCCAGCACAGCGCGTAGTAGACCACGACCAGGGCGATGTCGCCGCCGGCCGGGCTCTTCAGCACCAGCACGGCGGTGGTCAGGTCGATCCCCAGCAGGCCGAGGTAGACCAGGCCCTCGCGACGGCCGACGTAGGCCACGAGCGTGTACAGCATGATGCCCATGCCGAGCAGCGCCACGTGCTGGTCGCCGTCGGGATCGTCGACCAGCCAGGTCACCACCGTGGTGCACACGCTGAGCGCGAACAGCACCCCGGCCACGGCGCGCGGATACCTGCGGCGCCAGATCAGCGGCAGCGGCAGCAGGACCGAGAAGGTCAGGTACACGGCCTTGTGCCCGGCGTTGCCCACCCCGAGCGCGTCGACGATCAGCAGCGCCAGCGCCAGCGCGGTGTCGGCGACGACGGGATGGTCTCGGAGCCACAGGCTGAACCGGCGCACCCGTCCAGCCTAGGGGCTCGCGCACCCCGCCTCGGTCGCACACACGCGCCGGGTGATTTCCTCGAGTCGTGCAGACAGCGGATTGGGCGATCTTGATCACCGCGGCGACGGCGGCGGGGTGGGTGGACGCGGTCGTCGGCGGCGGCGGCCTGATCATCCTGCCCACCCTGTTCCTGGTCGCCCCGGGCATCGCGCCCGCGACCGCGCTGGGCACCAACAAGCTGGCCGCGTTCTCCGGGACGGCCGCCGCCGTGGTGACCTTCGCGCGGCGGGTGCCGATGCAGTGGCCGGTGCTGCTGCCGGCGGCCGTTCTGGCCGGGGCCGCCGCGGCGTGCGGGTCGGCGGCGGTGTCGCTCATCGATCGGGACCTGTTCATCCCCGTCGTCATGGTGGTGCTGCTGGGGGTGGCCGCCTTCGTGACGCTGCGGCCCTCGATCGGGGTCACCATGGCCACGCACGCGCCGAGCAGGCGCCGGACGCTGTGGGTGATCGGCCTGGCCGCCGGGCTCATCGGGCTCTACGACGGCCTGCTCGGCCCGGGCACGGGCACCTTCCTCATCATCACCTTCGCGACCCTGCTCGGGACCGAGTTCGTGCGGGCGGCGGCGATGGCGAAGGTGATCAACTGCGGGTCGAACCTCGGGTCGCTGCTGTTCCTCGGCGCGACCGGGCACATCCTGTGGGGCCTCGGCGCGGCGATGGCGGTGGCGAACGTGGCCGGGGCGCTGGTCGGCTCGCGCATGGCGCTGGCCAGGGGCGCCGAGTTCGTGCGGGTGGTGCTGCTGGTGGTGGTGATCGGGATGGTGATCCGGCTGGGCTGGCAGCAGTTCGGCTGAGTCTCAGGCCGATTGGTGGCCGGGGTTGCCGCTGGAGGCCAGCCACGGCTGCAGCACCCGCGAGGTGGTCTCGTGGATCTTGCGATGTAGTCGCTCGCCGTCGTCGGTGCCCAGCTGCGGTTGCTGGAACAACACCGTCAGCGCGCCCGACACCGCCCCGACCACCGCGCCGACCAGGGCGGCGGCCCCGACCTCGTCGAGTTCGGCGGGGAAGGCGGTGTGCAGGTGCCGGGCGATCTCGCGCTGGGCGGTGAGCTGGGCGTGCGCGGCGCGCCCGCTGACCGAGGGCACCGTGCGCGAGACCCGCGCGCGCAGCGCCGCGATCCGGCCCGACAGGTCGTCCCCGCGCTGGGCGCCGGGATCGTCGCCCGCCGCGCGCAGCGCCCGCAGCAGCACCTCGACCGGCCGCTCCCCCGGCCTGCGGGTGTCGATGGCGGCGACGGCGGCGAGCACCCGCTCGTCGGTCTCGGGGAACAGCAGTTCCTCTTTGCTCGCGAAGTAGTTGAAGAAGGTCCGGGTACCGACCTCGGCGGCGGCCGCGATGTCGGCCACGGTGGTCTCGTCGTAACCCCGGTCCTCGAACAGCTCGACCGCCGCGGCGACGATGGCCCGGCGGGTGCGTTCCTTCTTGCGGTCGCGGAGAGCGGATGGCGGCACGCGCCGCACCCTACGGCATCCGCGCGGCGAAATACCGGAAGGCGAGGACACGAGTTCCGCTGCCCCGGGGCGCGTTTGCCGGGCGGGCCGCGCGTGGGCGGCCGATGCCCGCGCGGGGCATGCGCATTCGCTCGTGTGCCGACACTCCCCGCGCCGACGCGCTAGGTTTGTCCGGGTGACCAGCATTGTCGACGAGGAGTTCCGGGCGCTCGGATTGGGCGTGCTCGCCGAGGCCGCGCTGTCCGCGGCGCGCAAGGCGGGCGCGGAGTACGCCGATCTACGGGTGCACCGCCTGCTGACCCAGTCGATCCGCCTGCGCGACGGCCGGGTCGAATCGCTCACCGACGCCACCGAACTCGGGCTGGCCGTCCGCGTCCTGGTGGACGGCACCTGGGGCTTCGCCTCCCACGCCGGGCTCACCCCGCAGACCGCCTGCGAGGTCGCCCGCCGCGCGGTCGGGGTGGCGACCACCCTGCGCGCCCTCAACCGCGAGCGGGTCGAGCTGGCGCCGGAGCCGGTGTATCCGGAGGCGAGCTGGGTCTCGGAGTACGCCGTCGACCCGTTCACCGTGCCCACCGGCGAGAAAGTCGCCCTGCTGCAGGACTATTCGGAGCGGCTGTCCTCCGCCGACGGGGTCGACCACGTCACCGCCTCGGTGCTGCAGGTCAAGGAGCAGACCTACTACGCCGACACGTTCGGCTCGGCCATCACCCAGCAGCGGGTGCGGCTGCACCCGCAGCTCGAGGCGATCACCGTCGACTCCGCCGCCGGGGTGTTCGAGACCATGCGCACCCTGGCCGCGCCCGCCGGGCGCGGCTGGGAGTACGTCACCGGCGCGGACGGAACCTGGGACTGGGCCGGTGAACTCGCGCGGATCCCGGGCTGGCTGGCCGAGAAGGTCAAGGCCCCGACGGTCACCGCGGGGCCGACCGACCTGGTGATCGACCCGACCAACCTGTGGCTGACCATCCACGAGTCCATCGGCCACGCCACCGAGTACGACCGGGCCATCGGCTACGAATCCGCCTACGCGGGCACCTCGTTCGCCACACCCGACCAGCTCGGCACCCTGCGCTACGGGACCCCGATCATGCACGTCACCGGCGACCGCACCCAGGTCAACGGCCTGGCCACCGTCGGCTACGACGACGAGGGCGTGGCGGGCCAGCAGTGGGACCTGGTGCGCGACGGCATCCTGGTCGGCTATCAGCTCGATCGCGCCTTCGCCCCGCGCCTCGGCCTCGAACGCTCCAACGGCTGCTCCTACGCCGACTCCGCGCATCACGTG
>NZ_BAGK01000209.1 GCF_000308795.1 Nocardia thailandica NBRC 100428
GCCGCCGGCGGCGATCCGCGCGGCGACCAGGTCGTAGAGGGTGGCCGGGCGCCCCGAGGTCGGCGGCGGTGTCCGCGCCGCGCTGCGCGGCGAGCTCGGCGGCCGACAGCAGCGGCAGGTCGCCGACGGGGCGCGCCGGGTCGGCCAGGACCGCGGCGACCAGCCGGTGCAGGCGCTCCGCGAAACCGGCGACGGTCCCGGCGTCGAACAGGTCGGTGGCGTAGACGAAGGCGCCGGTCATGCCCGCGGGCGCGCCGGTGGCGTCCCGGTGTTCGGTGAGGGTCAGTTCCAGGTCGAACTTGGCGACGCCGGTCGGCAGGTCGAGCCCGCCGACGGTGAGTCCGGGCAGCTCCACGGTGTCTGGGGTGGCCTCGTCGAGCGAGAGCATCACCTGGAACAGCGGATTGCGGGCGGTGGAGCGCGCCGGGTCGAGGGCGTCGACGAGCTGCTCGAAGGGGATGTCGGCGTGGCCGAACGCGGCCAGGTCGGTGTCGCGGACCCGGGCGAGCAGCTCGGTGAAGGGCCGCGCGGGGTCGACCTCGGTGCGCAGGACCAGGGTGTTGACGAACATGCCGACGAGGTCGTCGAGGGCGCGCTCGCCGCGGCCCGAGACCGGGGTGCCGACGGCGATGTCGGTGGTCGCCGACAGCCGGGCGAGCAGGACGGCGAACACGGCGTGGGTGGCCATGAACACGGTCACCCCGTGCGCCCGCGCCAAGTCCGTGAGCGCCCGATGCGTGGCGGCGTCGAGGGTGACCGGCGCCAGGGCGCCGCGGCGCGAGGCGATCGCGGGCCGCGCGCGGTCGGCGGGCAGCGCGAGCTCCTCGGGCGCCCCGGCCAGGGTCGCGCGCCAGAACGCGAGCTGCCGGGCGACGGGCGCGTCGGGGTCGGCGGGATCGCCGAGCACCCGGTGCTGCCAGAGCGCGTAGTCCGCGTACTGGACCGCGAGCGGCGCCCACTGCGGGGCGGCGCCGGTGACGCGGGCGGTGTAGGCGGCGAGCACGTCGCGCACGAGCGGACCGAAGGAGAAGCCGTCGGCGGCGATGTGGTGCAGCACCAGGACCAGCGCGTAGTCGGCGGTCGCGCCGTCGACGCGGAACAGGGTGACCCGCACCGGCAGGTCGGTCGTCAGGTCGAACCCGGTGGCCGCGGCGGCGCGCAGGGCCGCGGCCAGGTCGGCCGGGGCGACCACGCGGGGGGTGAGGTCGGCGAGGTCGGCGGGCAGGATCTCGGCGACGGCGGTGCCGTCGACCTCCGGGTAGCGGGTGCGCAGCACCTCGTGGCGGTCGAGGACGTCGAGCACCGCGCGGCGCAGGACGGCGGGGTCGACCTCGCCGGTCAGCCGCACGGCCAGCGGGATGTTGTCGGTGGCCGAGCCGGGGTCGAAGCGGTTGAGGAACCAGATGCGCTGCTGGGCCGGGGACAGCGGCAGCCGCTCGGGGCGTTCCCCCGCGACCAGCGCGGGCCGGGTCGCGGTGCCGCGCAGGCGCTCCGCCGCCGCGGCCAGGGTGTGCACGACGGAGGTGTCGAAGAGCTGGCGCACGGGCAGGCGGGCGCCGAGGTCGGCGCCGATCCGCGCGGTGAGCCGGGTGGCCAGCAGGGAGTTGCCGCCGAGGTCGAAGAAGTCGTCGTCGCGGCCGACCCGCTCGCGGCCGAGGACCTCGGCGAACGCGGCGGCCACGATCTCCTCGGCCGGGGTCCGCGGCGCCTGGTAGACGGCCGCGGCGAACACGGGGGCGGGCAGCGCGGCCAGGTCCAGCTTGCCGACGGGAGTGAGCGGGACGGCGTCGAGGACCATGACCGCCGCGGGCACCATGTGCGGGGGCAGGTGCGCGGCGGTGTGCTCGAGCAGCGCGGCGGTGTCGACCCGCGCGCCCTCGGCGGGCACGACGTAGGAGACCAGCACGGTGGCGCCCGCGTCGGTGCGATGGCCGATCGTGGCGGCGAATCCCACGCTCCCGTGCCGGGCGAGCACCGCGTCGATCTCGCCGAGCTCGATCCGGAAGCCGCGCACCTTCACCTGGAAGTCGTTGCGGCCCAGGTACTCCAGATCGAACGCGCCGTCGCGGCGCACCCAGCGCACGGTGTCGCCGGTGCGGTACATGCGCGCACCGGCCGGGCCGTAGGGATTGGTGACGAAGCGCCCGGCGGTGAGCGCGGGACGGCGGTGGTAGCCGCGCGCGAGCTGCGGGCCCGCGATGTACAGCTCGCCGACGACGCCGGCGGGCACCGGCCGCAGCCGCTCGTCGAGCACGAGTTCGGTGGTGCCCTCCACCGGCGGGCCGAGGGTGATCGGCGTCGCGGCGTCGAGGGGTTCACTGATGTTGGTGACGATGGTGGTCTCGGTCGGGCCGTAGCCGTTGCGGAAGGTCAGGCCCGGGATCGCCGC
Organism: Nocardia thailandica NBRC 100428; assembly: GCF_000308795.1. GTDB lineage: Bacteria > Actinomycetota > Actinomycetes > Mycobacteriales > Mycobacteriaceae > Nocardia > Nocardia thailandica. The sequence goes on from NZ_BAGK01000209.1 coordinate 2,390, forward strand.
GGTCCAGCGGGCGACCAGCTCCGGCGGGCACGCCTCGCCGCCGACGACGACCACGCGCAGGTCGGTGAGCCCGTCCGGCCGCACCGTGGCCAGGGCCGAGGGCGTGATGATCACGTGGGTGACCCGCTCGGTGACCAGCAGCTCGCGCAGGTCCTCGCCGCCGTACACGCCCGCGGGCGCGACCACCATGGCCGCGCCTGCGACCGCGGTCAGCAGCAGCTCGGCCACCGAGATGTCGAACGAGGGCGAGGCCACGTGCAGCACCCGCGCGTCCGCGGCCGCCCGGTAGCGGCCCGCCATGACCGGCAGGTAGGCGGCGACGGCGCCGTGCGGGATCACCACGCCCTTGGGCAGACCGGTGGTGCCGGAGGTGTAGATGACGTAGGCGGGGTCCAGCGGGTGCGGGGCGCGACGCGACACCGCGCCGCCCTCGATCGGGCGGAAACCGGCGATCGCGGACGGTTCCCCCGCGCCCTCCGTGTCGGTGGGACCGCCCGCGGGGGCGGGGGTTTCGTCGAGCACGATCCACGACACGGTGCCGGGCAGCGTCGCGCGCGCCGCGGCGACGGTGAGCCCCACGGTGGCACCCGAGTCGGCGAGCATGTGGGCGATGCGGTCGGCGGGGTAGTTCGGGTCGACCGGGAGGAAGGCCGCGCCGGACCGCACGACCGTCCAGACGGCGGTGACCGAGTCGGCGGAGCGCGGGATGCTGACGGCCACGATGTCGCCGGGGCCGACGCCCCGGTCGGCCAGGACGGCGGCCAGCGCGCCGGACAGCGCGTCGAGTTCCCCGTAGGTGCGGGTGCGGTCGCCGTCGCGCAGCGCGATCGCGGCGGGGTCGGCGGCGGCCTCGGCGAGCACGGTGGGCAGCAGGGCGGCGGGACGCGCGTCCGCGCCGCGCACGGCGGTCAGCTCGGCGAACTCGGCGTCCACCAGCAGGGGCAGGTCGCCGACCGGGGTGTGCGGCGCGGCGGCCACGGCCGCGAGCAGTCCGGCGAACCGCCGGGCCGTGGCCGCGACGGTGGACTCGTCGAACAGGTCGGTGGCGTAGGAGAATTCACCGATCAGGCCGGTGTCACCGTCGCGCAGGGTCAGCGAGAGGTCGAACTTCTCGACGTCGTAGGGCAGGTCGACGGCGGCGGCGCGCAGGCCGGGCAGCTCGAAGGCGGTGTGCGGCAGGTTCTGCAGCGACAGCGCGACCTGGAACAGCGGGTGCCGACCGGCCGACCGCGGCGGCGCGAGCACCTCGACGAGCCGTTCGAAGGGCAGGGTGGTGTGGTCGAAGGCGGCCAGGTCGCCGGCGCGCACCCGGGTCAGCAGGTCGGCGAACGGTTCGGCCGGGCGGATCTCGGCGCGCAGGACCGCGGTGTTGACGAACATGCCGACGACGTCGTCGAGTTCGGCCGCGCCGCGACCCGCGACGGGGGTGCCGATCGCGGTGTCCGCGGTCCCGGACAGCCGCGCGAGCAGCACGGCCAGAGCGGCGTGCACGACCATGAACCGGGTCGCGCCCCGGGACGCGGCCACCGCGTCGAGGCCCGCGACCAGGTCGGCGTCGAGGGTGAAGTCCACCCGCCCGCCGTGCAGGGACGCCGTGGCCGGGCGCGGCCGGTCGGTCGGCAGCCCGGTTTCCTCCGGCAGGCCGGCGAGCGCGCCGCGCCAGTAGGCGATCTCGGCCGCCGCCCGCGAGCGCGGGTCCGCCTCGTCGCCGAGCAGCTCGCGCTGCCACAGGGCGTAGTCGGCGTACTGCACCGGCAGCGGCGCCCACTGCGGCGCCGCGCCCGCGCTGCGCGCGAGATAGGCGGCCATGGTGTCGCGCACGAGCGGTCCGGCCGACCAGCCGTCGCCCGCGATGTGGTGCACGACGAACACCAGGACGTGATCGGCGGCGGCGTCCTCGGTGGCGGCGTCGGGCGCGGCGTCCTCGCGTACCCGGTAGAGCCGCGCGCGCAGCGGCGGCGCCGTGGTGACGTCGAAGCCCGCGCCGATCTCGGCGGCGAGGGCGGCGGACAGCCCGGCCGCGGCGACCGTGACCGGCTGTGCCATCGCGGCACCGCCCGACAGCGCGACGGCCTCGTCCACGTCGAGGATCCGCTGGGTGCCGACGCCCTCGACCTCGGGGTACACCGTGCGCAGCACCTCGTGCCTGCCCAGCACGTCGACGAGCGCGGCACGCAGGGCGGGCACGTCCAGCGCGCCGGTCAGCCGCACCGCGATGGGGATGTTGTAGGCGCCGGTGTCCGGATCGAACCGGTTGAGGAACCACATCCGCTGCTGCGCGGGCGAGAGCGGGACGACCTCGGGCCGCGGACCCGCGACCAGCGCCGGCCGGTGTTCGGCGACACCGGCGTCGAGCAGCGCGGCCAGCACCGCCACGGTCGGATGGTCGAAGAACTCCCGGACGTCCACGCGCACACCGGTGCTCGCGTGCAGTCTGCCGACGGCGCGGGTGGCCACCAGCGAGTTGCCGCCGAGGGCGAAGAAGTCGTCGTCGAGGCCGACCTTCTCCACCCCGAGCAGGTCGGCGAACAGGGCCGCCACCGCCTGTTCGGTCGCGGTCTCGGGCTCCCGGTAGGCGACGCTCGCGACCCGGAAGTCGGGCTCCGGCAGCGCCTTGCGGTCCAGCTTGCCGCTGGCGTTGATCGGCATCCGCTCGAGCTGCACCAGCAGCGAGGGGACCATGTACTCGGGCATCGCCGCCGCGGCGTGCGCGCTCAGCTCCACCGGGTCGAGCTCCGCGCCGTCGGTGCTCACCACGTAGCCGACCAGGGCCTCGCCCGCCGCGTGCCGGTGCAGCACCACCGCGGCGTTGCCGACCCGCGGATGCCCGGCCAGCACCGCCTCGATCTCCCCGAGCTCGATCCGCAGGCCGCGCAGCTTCACCTGGAAGTCGGTGCGGCCCAGGTACTCCAGCTCCTCGCTGTGGGGCAGCCGCCGCACCAGGTCGCCGGTGCGGTACATCCGCTCGCCCGCGGCACCGTGGGGGTTGGCGACGAACCGGTCCGCGGTCAGGCCCGGCCTGGCCACGTACCCGCGGGCGAGCTGCACCCCCGACAGATACAGCTCGCCCACCGCCCCGGGGACGACCTCGTCGAGGTTCTCGTCGAGGACGAGCAGCCCGGTGTCGTCGGCGGGGCCGCCGATGGGCACCGAGACCTCGTCGGCCGCGCTCACCTCGTGCGCGGTGACGTCCACCGCGGCCTCGGTCGGGCCGTACAGGTTGTGCAGGGCGGCCGGCGACAGGGCGCGCAGCCGCGCGGCGGTGGCGGCGGGCAGCGCCTCGCCGGAGGCGAAGACCATGCGCAGCGAGGACAGGTCCGCGGGGTCGGCGGCTTCGGCGAGCTCGGCGGCGAAGGCGGCCAGCATCGAGGGCACGAAGTGGGTGACCGTGGCGCCGTGCTCCTCGATCAGCCCGGCCAGGTAGGCGGGGTCGCCGTGGCGGCCGGGTTCGGCGACGACCAGCCGCGCGCCGGTCTGCAGGGGCCAGAACAGCTCCCACACCGACACGTCGAAGGTGTAGGGCGTCTTCTGCAGCACCACGTCGGCGCCGGTCAGCGGGTAGCGGCGCTGGCGCCAGTCCAGGTTGGCGACGATGGCCCGGTGCGCGACCGCCACGCCCTTGGGGCGTCCGGTGGAGCCGGAGGTGAAGATGACGTAGGCGGTGTTGTCCGCCGCGGCGGTCGGCTCGACGGACGGGGCGGGCGCGGTGAAGTCGAGGTCGTCGGTGCGCAGCACGGCGGCGTCGCCGAGGTCGGGTTCGTCGCAGGCGCGAGTCACCACGACCACGGGCCGGGCGGTGTCGAGGACGTAGCGCAGCCGCTCGGCCGGGTGATCGGGGTCGAGCGGCACGTAGGCGCCGCCGGCCCGCACGATGGCGTGCACCGCGACGAGCAGCTCGACGCCGCGCCGCATCGCCAGGCCGACCAGCGACTCCGGCCCGACCCCGAGCTCGCGCAGCCGGGCGGCCAGAACACGCACCCGGGCGTCGAACTCGGCATAGGTCAGGCGCTGGTCGCCGAACTGGAGAGCGACGGCGTCGGGGGTGCGCGCGAGCTGTGCGAGGAAGCGATCGACCAGGGTCGGGGCGGTCACCGGCGGGGCGGGTTCGACGCCGAGGGCGGCCATGGCGTCGGCGGCCAGGCCGTCGAGCAGCCGGCCGAAGGTGCCCTCGGCCGCGTCGACCACGGCCGGGAAGAGCTCGGCCAGCACCACCTGCACGAGCGATTCGGGATCCAGTGCGCCGCCGGTCAGTTCGGCCATCGCGGTCAGCCGGGCGTCCAGATCGGAGTAGGCAACCCGCTCACCGCCGAACTCGACGGCGATCCGCGCCGGTTCCATCATCGCGACCGTCGCCACCAGCGCCGCCAGCTGCTCGATATCCGCGCGCGCCGGAGTGGTGTTGGTCATCGCACCTTGCCTTCCATCCACCGGCCGCAGGGTTTACCGCGCCGCGCGGCCGCGACAAAAATCTCTTGAACGGCCGACACAGGCCGGGGGAACACGGGGGATCGGCCGGACGGGACCTCCACGGGCACCGCGCCCGCTCACCGTCCGCTACAACTCGGTTATCGCCCGAACCTCCATCATCGACCCCGACTCCACACATCCGCGTCCGTAGACGACTGGAAGCGTATGCGTTCCGATAATAAACCGGACCAGATTCCGGCAAAATTGCGGCCGGTCGGGCGGTATTCGGCCACTCAGGGGATGACCCAGCTACCCGGCCGCACACTCGCGGGCAGCACTGTGCGGCCGCACCCTCGGCGGGTGTGCGCCACAACACTAAGCGACCGAACGTTGCATTACCGTTGCATGTCGGTGACGAAGACCACTGTAGAGGTCACGGCCGCGTCGCGGGACCGAAACGCACCGAGCCCCCTGCCCGCCGGTGGCGGACAGGGGGCTCGGAGAAGCCTGCGGGCTATCGGGAGGTCACTCCGCGGCGGCGTCCTCGGCGGGGGCGGCGGCCTCGGCCGACTCCTCCTCCACGGGCACCAGGGAGATCTTGCCCCGGTTGTCGATGTCGGCGATCTCCACGCGCAGCTTGTCGCCGACGTTCACCACGTCCTCGACCTTGGCCACGCGCTTGCCGTTGCCCAGCTTGGAGATGTGCACCAGACCGTCGCGGCCCGGCAGCAGGGACACGAACGCGCCGAAGGCGGTGGTCTTGACGACCGTGCCGAGGAAGCGCTCGCCCACCTTGGGCAGCTGCGGGTTGGCGATGGCGTTGATCGCGTCGATCGCGGCCTGCGCCGACGGGCCGTCGGTCGCGCCGACGAACACGGTGCCGTCGTCCTCGATGGAGATGTTGGCGCCGGTGTCCTCGGTGATCTGGTTGATCACCTTGCCCTTGGGGCCGATGACCTCGCCGATCTTGTCGACCGGGATCTTGATCGCGGTGACGCGCGGGGCGTAGGGGCTCATCTCGTCCGGGGTGGCGATGGCCTCGGCCATCACGTCCAGGATGGTGGTGCGGGCGTCGTGCGCCTGGTTCAGCGCGCCGGCCAGCACCTGCGACGGGATGCCGTCGAGCTTGGTGTCCAGCTGCAGGGCGGTGACGAACTCGCGGGTACCGGCGACCTTGAAGTCCATGTCGCCGAAGGCGTCCTCGGCGCCGAGGATGTCGGTCAGCGCCACGTAGCGGACCTCGTCCTCGCCCTTGTCGTTGGTGACCGTGTCCGACACCAGGCCCATGGCGATACCGGCGACGGGGGCCTTCAGCGGCACACCGGCGTTCAGCAGCGACAGGGTCGAGGCGCACACCGAGCCCATCGAGGTGGACCCGTTGGAGCCCAGCGCCTCCGAGACCTGACGGATGGCGTAGGGGAACTCCTCCTGGCTCGGCAGCACGGGCACGAGCGCGCGCTCGGCCAGGGCGCCGTGGCCGATCTCGCGGCGCTTGGGCGAGCCCACGCGACCGGTCTCGCCGGTGGAGAACGGCGGGAAGTTGTAGTGGTGCATGTAGCGCTTGGAGGTCTCCGGGCCGAGCGAGTCGACCTGCTGCGCCATCTTCACCATGTCCAGGGTGGTGACGCCCATGATCTGGGTCTCGCCACGCTCGAACAGCGCCGAGCCGTGGGCGCGCGGGATCACGGCGACCTCGGCGCTCAGGGCGCGGATGTCGGCCAGGCCGCGGCCGTCGATGCGGAAGCCGTCGGTGAGGATGCGCTGGCGGACCAGCTTCTTGGTGACCGAGCGGAACGCGGCGCCCAGCTCCTTCTCGCGGCCGGTGAAGTCCTCGCCGAGGCGCGAGAGCACCTCGAGCTTGATCTCGTCGATCTTGGCCTCGCGGGCCTGCTTGTCGGCGATGCTCAGGGCCTCGTTCAGCTCGCGCTTGGCGGTGCCCTCGACGGCGGCGTAGACGTCGGCCTCGTACGGCGGGAACAGCGGGAACTCGCCGGTCGGCTTGGACGACAGCTCGGCCAGGTCCTGCTGGGCGCGGCACAGGCGCGCGATGAACGGCTTGGCGGCCTCGAGGCCCTCGGCCACGATCGCCTCGGTCGGCGCCTGGGCGCCACCGTCGATCAGGGCGAGGACGTTCTCGGTGGCCTCGGCCTCGACCATCATGATGGCCACGTCACCGGACTCGGTGACCCGACCGGCGACGACCATGTCGAACACGGCGCCCTCGAGCTGCTCCACGGTCGGGAACGCGACCCACTGGCCTTCGATCAGCGCGACGCGCACGCCGCCGACCGGGCCGGAGAACGGCAGGCCCGCGATCTGGGTGGACGCCGAGGCGGCGTTGATGGCCACCACGTCGTAGAGGTCCTTGGGGTCCAGGCTCAGCACGGTGACCACGACCTGGATCTCGTTGCGCAGGCCGTCGACGAAGGACGGGCGCAGCGGACGGTCGATCAGGCGGCAGGTGAGGATCGCGTCGGTCGACGGGCGGCCCTCGCGGCGGAAGAACGAGCCGGGGATGCGGCCCGCGGCGTACATCCGCTCCTCGACGTCGACCGTCAGCGGGAAGAAGTCGAACTGGTCCTTGGGGTGCTTGCCGGCGGTGGTCGCCGACAGGAGCATGGTCTCGTCGTCCAGGTAGGCGACGACGGATCCGGCGGCCTGCTTGGCCAGCCGGCCGGTCTCGAAACGCACGGTGCGGGTGCCGTAGGACCCGTTGTCGATCAGCGCGACCGACTCGAAGACACCGGGCTCGACCTCCACGGCCGAGGACTTGCGTTCAGTTGTCTGCGTCATATTTCTCTCTCAACCTCTCGTCTCGCCGGCCCGCCCCACCGCTCTGGGACACAGAGCACCTGATGTGGGCGTGCAGCCGGCTGTCGTCAGCCGTACCGGACACGGACACGCGCCGACCCTCCTGGCCGGTCACGCGGCACACCCGGCCGGATCCCCTTGGAAGCGGCGACGCGGAGGCGGTCATCGATCGAAGCCCAGCGGCGGGTGTTCGTCACCCCTGCCGAAAGGCCACTACCGAAGACCGACGCCACGCGGTCGGATGTACACGGCTGTCACATGTTGTAGTGCATCACGGAACCACCCGGCCCCGGAAACACGAATAGCCAACGGGAAGAGTGTACGTCTTCCCGTCGGCTGAACGTTCACCGCCTCGCAGCCGAGGCGGTCACACACCGAAATCGACCTCGCACAGGGGCGTCCCGCCCTGTACGAGCGACCCACCGCGCCCCGACCCCGAGGAGGGGCCGGTTCGCGGCCGGCTCGCCGTCGCGGTGCCGCGGCACCGCGACGAAGGAGCAAGCCGCGACACCGCGACGGCGAGCCACCAGGGGCCGCGAACCCGCGCGCCGGAGGCGCGCCTATCGACGGAGCCCGAGGCGCTCGATCAGCTGGCGGTAGCGGTTGATGTCCTTGTCCGCCAGGTACTTCGAGAGGCGCTTGCGGCGACCGATCAGCGCCATCAGGCCGTGGCGGGTGTGGTGGTCGTGCTTGTGCTTCTTCAGGTGCTCGGTGATGTCGGCGATCCGCTTCGACAGCAGCGCGATCTGGGCCTCCGGGGAACCGGTGTCCGTCTCGTGCAGGCCGTACTCGGCCAGGATCGTCTTCTTCTGCTCGGTGGTCAGCGCCATGCGGCAGACTCCCTTTGTTTCTCAGTCCGCGCTCGAAGGTCCGGTTACCCGGGGGTGGGCGCCGCCGCGGACCGCAGCAGACCCGAGGAGCCATCGTACCGGGCACTTCGCGCGTCCTTCGCGCGGGGTCAGCGGGTGAGGATCTTGCGGGCGGTGGCGACGTCCTCGCCCATGGCCTCGATCAGCGCGTCGATGGAGTCGAACTTGCGCATGCCGCGCAGGTGCTCGACGAAGTCGACCGCGACCTGCTGGCCGTAGAGGTCGGCCTCGCCGTCGAGGACGAACGCCTCCACGGTGCGCGAGCGGCCGGAGAAGGTCGGGTTGGTGCCCACCGAGATCGCGGCCATGGCCCGCTCCCCCGGCGCGACCTCGCCGATGGCGGGTCCCTGCGGGCCGAGCACGGTGAACCAGCCCGCGTACACGCCGTCGGCGGGGATGGCCGCGTGCATGGGCGGGGCGATGTTGGCGGTGGGGAAACCGAGGTCGCGCCCGCGGCCGTCGCCGTGCACGACGACGCCCTCCAGCCGGTGCGGGCGGCCGAGCGCCTCGCTCGCCGCGGCCATGTCGCCGGTGTCGACGCAGGCGCGGATGTAGGTGGAGGAGAAGGTGACCGCGTGCTCGCCGAGCAGCTTGACGCCGTCGACGGCGAAGCCGAACCGCTCGCCGAGCGCGCGCATGGTGTCCACGGTGCCCGCGGCCTTCTTGCCGAAGGTGAAGTTGTCACCGACCACGACCTCGGCCACGCGCAGGCGGTCGACGAGCAGGCGCTCGACGTACTCCTCGGGGGTGAGCTTCATGAATTCCTGGGTGAACGGCATGACGCAGAAGACGTCGATGCCGAGTTCGGCCACCAGGTCGGCGCGCCGGTTGAGCGTGGACAGCTGCGCCGGGTGCGACCCGGGCCGCACCACCTCCATGGGATGGGGGTCGAAGGTCATCAGGACCGCCGGGACGCCCCGGGCTTCCGCCGCCGCGACCGCGCGGCTGATCAGCTGCGCGTGCCCGCGGTGCACACCGTCGAACACGCCGATCGTGAGCACGCAAGGCCCCCACCCGGCGGGCACCTCGTCCAGACTTCGCCACCTCTGCACAGACGCAAAGCCTAGCGGAGTGCGGTGCGGTCACCTCCCGGCAGGCGATCGGAGTCACGGTTCGGGGACCGGCGGCGGGGCGCGCCGCGCACGATGTGTCATTCCGGCCAGGGATGCCTAAGCTCGGGTGTGTGCCCGGTAAACGTGATATCGCCACCCGCCGTGAGCTGGCCGGACCGAGTGACGGCGACACCGGCGCGACCGCGACCATCGCGTTGTCGTCGGTGGCCCAGGACTACCTGAAGGTGATCTGGACCGCTCAGGAGTGGTCGCAGGAGAAGGTCACCACCAAGCTGCTCGCCGAACGCATGGGCGTGTCGGCCTCGACGGTGTCCGAGGCCGTGCGCAAGATGGCCGATCAGGGCCTGGTCTCGCACGCGCGCTACGGGGCGATCACGCTGACCGAGGGCGGCAGGCGGGCCGCGGTGGCCATGGTCCGCCGCCACCGGCTCATCGAGACCTTCCTGGTGAACGAGCTGGGCTACGGCTGGGACGAGGTGCACGACGAGGCCGAGGTGCTCGAGCACGCGGTCTCCGAGCTGCTGATGTCGCGCATCGACGCCAAACTCGGCCACCCGGACCGGGACCCGCACGGCGATCCCATCCCCTCGGCCGACGGCGCCGTACCCACCCCGCCCGCGCGGCAGCTCAGCGATTTCGCGGCGGGCGAGTCCGGCCGGGTGGCGCGGATCTCCGACGCCGATCCGGAGATGCTGCGCTATTTCGATTCGGTGGGCATCGCCCTGGACACCCCGATCGAGGTGATCGAGCGCCGCGACTTCGCGGGCACCATCGCCATCCGGATCGGCGGCGCCGACGGGGGCACCGACCTCGGCAGCCCGGCCGCCGAGGCGATCTGGCTGACCGACTGAGACCTGGTCAGCGGCCGAGGAATTCGAGCAGGTCCCGGAACTCGTCCGGCGAGAGGTAGCCGTCGCCGTCGCGGTCGGCCGCGGCGAGCAGGGCCGCGGCGGGTTCGTCGATCAGGCCACCGCCGACGTGGCGGATCATCGATTCCAGTTCGGCGACCGAGACGCGGCCGTCGCCGTTGACGTCGAAGACCCGGAAGGCGGCCTCGGCGTCGGTGACCTCGAACCGCCCGCCCGCGGCGGTGGCGGCCCGGAACTCCGCGTACGAGACCCGGTGGTCGCCGTCGGTGTCGGCCGCCGCGACCATCCGCTCGATCGCCTCGACATCGGCCGTGCGGCCGCGCGCCCGCACGGTGGCGGCGATGTCGTCGACCGACACCAGCCGATCGGGGTCGGCGTCCCACAGCCCGAAGGTCTCGGCGTGTCCTGCGCTCATCGATCCTTGCCCCTTCCGTCGTCCGCCACTGTACGGCCCGGCATCGCGGGAAACCGGGCGGTTCAGAGGTTGGCCGGGCGGACCACGAACACCGAGGCCGCCCGCTTGCCGCTCTCCTGGAGCAGCGCGATGGCCTTGCCCTCGGGATCGACGGCGGCGTAGACGCCCTTGGTGCCGACGGGTTCGAGCCAGCGGCCGTTGCGCAGGTCGTCGGCCTCGGCGGCGGAGATCTCCCGGACCGGGAAGGCCCGGCGCACCGCCTCGTCCATCCCCAGGCTCAGCAGCGGCCGCTCGGCCTCGGCGGCGGCGGCGAGTTCGTCCAGGGTGCGGGCGTGCTCGAGGGTGAACGGGCCGACGCGGGTGCGGCGCAGCGCGGTGAGATGGCCGCCGACGCCGAGCGCGGCGCCCAGGTCGCGGGCCAGCGCGCGGATGTAGGTACCCGAGGAGCAGTCGACCTCGACGTCGAGATCGACGAAGTCGCCCTCGTCCCGGCGGGCGAGGACGTCGAACCGCGACACCGTCACCGGGCGGGCGGCCAGGCGCACCTCCTCGCCCGCCCTGGCGCGGGCGTAGGCGCGTTCCCCGTCGACCTTGATCGCGCTGACCGTGGCGGGCACCTGCGCGATGTCGCCGGTGAGTTCGGCCACGCGCGTGGCGATCTCGTCGTCGGAGAGGTGGCGGGCCGGGGTGGTGGCGGTGGTCTCGCCCTCGGCGTCGTCGGTGACCGTCGACTGCCCGAGCCGGATGGTCGCGGTGTAGGACTTGGTGGTCAGGATGAGCTGCCCGAGCAGCTTGGTCGCCCGCTCGACCCCGAGCACGAGGACGCCGGTGGCCATCGGGTCGAGGGTGCCCGCGTGCCCGACCTTCTTGGTGCGGAGCAGTTTCCGGGAACGGGCGACCACGTCGTGGCTGGTCCAGCCACCGTCCTTGTCCACGATGAGCAGGCCGCCGAGCGGATCGGCGGGGACGCGCGCGCCCATCAGGCGTGCACGATCGCGGTCAGGATCAGCCCGTCGGCGATCAGCCAGCGTCCGTCGAACGACACCAGCGGGGCGCCGCCGTCGGAGGTCCCGCCGGGAACGAGCAGCTCGCTGTGGAACGTGCCCGAGCCGGAATCGGCGGTGCGCGCCTCGATCTCGAAGGTGATGTGTGCCTCCTCGAAGCCGAGCCAGCGCAGCGTCAGCGGGAACCACGCCTTGTAGGTGGCCTCCTTGGCGCAGAACAGCAGCCGGTCCAGGTGCAGGCCGTCGGCGGGCGTGCCGGCCAGCCAGTCGCGTTCGGCGGGCAGGCTGACCGAGTCGAGCACGCCGTCGGGCAGGGCGCCGTGCGGTTCGGCGTCGATGCCGACCGAGCGGAACCGCAGGGCGTGGCCCAGCACGGCGGCGCGGTAGCCGTCGCAGTGGGTGAGGCTGCCGACGATGCCGCGCGGGAACAGCGGCATGCCGCGCTCGCCCTTGCCGATGGCGACCGGCGGCTCCCCGAGCTGTTCGAGAGCCAGCCGGGCGCAGTGCCGGGCGCCGATGAAGTCGCGGCGGCGCTTCTCCACCGACTTGGCGATGAGATGCTCCTCCGCCGGATGGGCTTTCAGGTCCTCCGGGTACGCCAGCAGCTCGGCCGAGGCCACACCGGTGGGCAGAATGTTCTCGATCATCGCTGCGAAGCCTAGTCGACCGCGCCGGTCACAGTCCGCGCCGCTTGTCGGCCTTGGCGCGCATCTCCGCGGCCGCGGCCTCCATCTCCGGGGTGACCCGGAAGTGCCCGCCCCAGGAGTTCAGCGCGCCGGGGGCGTACTCGGGTTCGGGCAGGATCTGGCGCAGCAGCGGCTCGGGCATGCCGCGGCGCTTCCACTCGCGCGGATAGCCCAGCGACACCTCCTCGTGGCGGACGCCGTCGTACCAGGTGGTGCGCGGGATGTGCAGGTGCCCGTAGACCGAGCAGACCACGTTGTAGGTGGTGTGCCAGTCGGCGGTGAGGTCGGTGCCGCACCACAGCGAGAACTCGGGATAGAACAGGATCTCGGTGGGCTGGCGGACCAGCGGGAAGTGGTTGATCAGGACGACCGGGGTCTCCGGCGGGAGCTGGTCGAGCCTGCGCTGGGTCCACTGGACGCGGGCGTGGCACCAGGCGTCGCGGGTCAGGTAGGGCTCGGGGTGTAGGAGAAACTCGTCGGTGGCCACGACGTTGCGTTCCCGGGCCACGGCCAGCCCCTCGGCCTTGGTCTTCGTGCCCTCGGGGCGCCACGAGTAGTCGTAGAGCAGGAACATCGGCACCAGGGTGACCCGGCCGCCGTACCGTTCGGCGCCCGCGCCCGTCCACACCGGGAACGGGTCCTCGGGGGTCACGACGTCGAGGTCGCGGCAGATCGAGACCAGGTAGTCGTAGCGGGCGGCGCCGTGCATCTGCACCGGGTCCTTGGCGGTGGTCCACAGCTCGTGATTGCCCGGCACCCAGATGACCTTGGCGAAGCGGCCGCGCAGCAGTTCCAGCGCCCAGCGCACCTCGTCGGCCTTCTCCCCCACGTCACCGGCGACGATGAGCCAGTCCTCCGGGGAATCGGGCCGGATCTGTTCGACGACCGGCTTGTTGCCCTGGTGACCGACGTGCACGTCGCTCACCGCCATCAGCTTCGGAATCACATCCTCCACAGTCGCACACCCACGCGCGGCGGGGCACGGGGACCGCACCGCGCGACGTTCCCCGGCCGGGCGGGTGGTCAGGCGAGGCGGGTCGGCACCTCCGCGCCGACCCGGGCCCACTCCCCGGACCGGGCCCGCCACACGACCGCGATCAGGCGGGCCAGCATGAAGGCGACCAGGCCCGACCAGATCCCGCCGATGCCCCAGTCGAAGACCAGCGACAGCCAGATCAGCGGCAGGAATCCGGTGAGGGCCGCGATCAGGGTCGCGGTCCGCAGGAAGGCGGCGTCGCCGGCGCCGAGCAGGACGCCGTCGAGGGCGAACACGACGCCGGCGACGGGGATCATGGCGACGAAGAACCACCACACGACGCCTGCCCGGTCGAGGACGGCGGGGTCGTCGGTGAACAGCCGGGGGATGACGGGAGCGCCGAGGGCGAACACCGCGGCCAGCGCGAGCGCGAAGACCTCCGACCAGGCGGTGACCCGGCGCGCGATGCCTCGCGCGCCGCGCGAGTTGCCCGCGCCGAGCGCCGCGCCGACGAGGGTCTGGGCGGCGATGGCCAGCGAATCCAGCACCAGCGCAAGGAAGTTCCACAGCTGCAGCACGACCTGGTGCGCGGCGACCGAGGCCGCGCCGAACCGGGCGGCGACCGCGGCGGCGGAGACGAAGCACACCTGGAACGAGAGGCTGCGCACGATCAGGTCGCGGCCGAGCACCAGCTGCGCCCGCATCACCGCGGGGCGCGGGCGCAGCGGGACCCGCTCGCGCAGCAACGCGCCGCCGAACAGCGCGCCCGAGACCAGCTGCCCGATCAGGTTGGCCAGGGCCGACCCCGCCAGCTCCAGCCGGGGCGCGCCCAGCCAGCCGAAGACGAGCACCGGGCACAGCACCGCCGACAGGCCGAGTCCCGCGATCACGTACAGCAGCGGCCGTCGCACGTCCTGCACCCCGCGCATCCAGCCGTTGCCCGCCATGGACACGAGGATCAGCGGCACCCCGAACAGCGCGATCCGCACCCAGGCCAGGGCCTCGGCGGCGATGTCCCCGCCGCCGGCCAGCGCCGAGCACACCGGTTCGGCGAACGCCTGGACCACGGCCAGGACGAGCACGCCGATGCCGAGGCCGACCCAGGTCGCCTGCACGCCCTCCGCGACCGCCCCGGCCCGGTCGCCCGCGCCGTGCCTGCGCGCGGCCCGGGCGGTGGTGCCGTAGGACAGGAACGTCAGCTGGGTGCTCACCGAGCCGAGGATCACCCCGCCCACCGCGAGACCGGCCAGGGCCAGCGCCCCGAGCCTGCCGACGACGGCCATGTCGAAGAGCAGGTACAGCGGTTCGGCCACGAGCACGCCCAGGGTGGGCACGGCGATCCCGAGGATGCGGCGCGGTCCCACCTCGGCCACCCGCGGACTCCGCGTCACGTCCCACCCCTTCCACCGGCTCGTGCCGTGATGGTGGCACGGGCCGGTGACATCCGCGCGCGGGGGCCGGTCAGCGCTTCGGCGCGGTGTTCAGGTCCACCGCGGCGCGCACCAGGTCGGCGAGCGCGGCGGTGTCGAGGTCCTCGCCCTCGGCGATGTCGCGGACGCGGCGGGCGTTGCCGTCGAGCCCGGAGTTGAAGAACCCGGTGGGGTCGGGCAGCCGCGCGCCCTTGGCGAAGGTGATCTTGACCTTGTCCTTGTAGGTCTCCCCGGTGCAGATCATGCCGTCGTGGTACCAGACGGGAACGCCGCGCCACTTCCATTCCTCGACCACGTCCGGGTCGGCCTCGTGGATCACCGCGCGGATCCGGGCGAGCAGGTCGCCGCGCCAGTCGCCGAGTTCGGCGATCCGCGCGTCGATCCTGCGCGCCGGGCTGGAGTCGTCCTGGGAAGCCATGGTCACCGCCGCTGGTCCGGGCCGGATGGGTCAGGCCGAGTATGACCGGCCCGGCGTCCGGCGGCGGGGACGGTGGGCCGCCGCGTGTCGGCGCCCGTCACAGCAGCTGGGCGACCACCAGCGCGAGGCAGCCGAGCAGCGGCGGGGTCAGCTGGATCAGCGCGGCCCTGGCCTTGTCCGGGGAGGACAGCAGCAGCACGAGTCCCGCCGCGACCATCGAGCCCGCGCCCGCCAGCACCAGCGCCACGCCGATCGCGGTGTCGCCGAAGGCGACGAAGCCCGCGCCGACCGCGGCGACGACGGCGAGGAACAGGTTGTAGAACCCCTGATTGAACGCCATCTCTCGCGTGGCCTCGGCCTCCGCGGCCGAGGTGCCGAAGGTGGCGCGGGTCCGCGGCTGGGTCCACCGCAGCGACTCCATCACGAAGATGTACCCGTGCAGCAGCACCGCGACCGCGATCAACAGCAGGGCCAGAACAGTCATCTCGTCTCCTCGGGGCCGGGACCGGCATGCGATCCGCGCATTCTCCCCCGGAAAATCGCTGGCGTCGCGTGACACGATCGACGAGTGCTGTTGACGATCTCCACCACCCACTCCCCCGCGACGGATCTCGGCTACCTGCTGGTCAAGCATCCCGACCGCGTGCAGTCGTTCGCGACGACGGGTGGCACGGCGCACGTCTTCTATCCCGAGGCGGACGAGCGGCGCTGCACCGCGGCGCTGCTGCTCGAGATCGATCCCGTCGAGCTGGCCCGAGGGGCCAGGGGCCACCAGGGTTTCGCGCTCGGCCGCTATGTCAACGATCGCCCGTACGTGGCGTCGAGCCTGCTGGCGGTGGCGCTGGGCAAGGTGTTCCGCTCGGCCCTCAACGGCACGAGCCGGGAACGGGCCGCGCTGGCGGACACCGCGATTCCGCTGGAGCTCGCGCTGCCCGCGGTCCCGTGCCGGGGCGGGGCGGCGATCGCGGAGCGGCTGTTCGCCCCGCTGGGCTGGGCCGTGACCGCCGCGCCGCTGCCGCTCGACCCGGCGTTCCCCGAGTGGGGCGACTCGCCCTTCGTGCGGCTGACGCTGCGCGGAACCCTGCGGCTGGCAACGGCGTTGAACCACCTCTACGTGCTGCTGCCGGTGCTCGACGACACCAAGCACTACTGGGTCGCGGCGGACGAGGTCGACAAGCTGCTGCGCGCGGGCGACGGCTGGCTGTCCGCCCACCCCGAACGCGACCTGATCACCCGCCGCTACCTGGCGGGCAGGCACAGCCTGGCCCGGGCGGCGCTGGACCGCCTGCGCGCCGCCGACGACCGGACCGCCGCGCCCGCCGAATCCGCCGAAGAAATCGCCGACCGGGTGGCCGACGCCGAACGCCGCACCCCGCTGGTGCGGCTGCGCCACGCGGCGGTGCTGGCCGCGCTGGCCGAGTCCGGGGCGACCCGCGTGCTCGACCTCGGCTGCGGCCCGGGCAGTCTGCTGCTCGCCCTGCACGCCGACCCCCGCTACACCGAGATCGTCGGCGCCGACGTGTCCGGCGCCGCGCTCGCGGTGGCCGAGCGCCGGCTGCGGCTGGACCGCATGCCCGATCGGCAGCGGGCGCGGATCCGGCTGATCCAGTCGGCGCTGACCTACCGCGACGCCCGGCTGCGCGGTTTCGGCGCGGCGGTGCTCATGGAGGTGATCGAGCACGTCGACGAGGCCCGGCTGCCCGCGCTCGAACGCGCCGTCTTCGCCGACGCCGCGCCGGACGCGGTCGTGGTGACGACACCGAACGTCGAGTACAACGTCCGCTACGAATCCCTCGACGGGCACCGCCACAACGATCACCGCTTCGAATGGACGCGCGCCGAATTCGCCGCCTGGTCCGCCCGGGTCGCCGGGACCCACGGCTACACCGTGGAGATCCGGCCCGTCGGCGACCTCGACCCCGACACCGGCGCCCCCACCCAGCTCGCTTTCTTCCGTAAGGCCGTGTAGCAGATGAACCTCGACATCCCCGACCTGTCCCTGGTGGTGCTGATCGGCATCTCCGGTTCCGGCAAGTCCACCTTCGCGGGCGCGCACTTCCGGCCCACCGAGGTGCTGTCCTCGGACTTCTTCCGCGGCCTGGTCGCCGACGACGAGAACGACCAGTCCGCGACGAAGGACGCCTTCGACGCGCTGCGCCACGTGGCGGCGCTGCGGCTGCGGGCGGGCCGCCGCGTGGTGGTCGACGCGACGAACGTGCAGCGTCACGCGCGCACCGAACTGGTCACGCTGGCACGGGAATTCGACGTGCTCCCGGTCGCCATCGTGCTCGACACCCCCGAGCCGGTCGCGTGGGCGCGCACCGAGGAGCGGCCCGACCGCACGTTCGGCAGGGCGGTGCTGCGGCGGCAGAGCCAGGACCTGCGCCGGTCGCTGCGCGGGCTGCGCAAGGAGGGCTTCCGCAAGGTCCACGTGGTGACCGATCCGGCCGAGGTCACCGTCACCTCCGAGCGCGCCTGGAACGACCGGCGCGAACTCACCGGCCCGTTCGACATCGTCGGCGACGTCCACGGCTGCCGCGCCGAACTCGAGACCCTGCTCGAGGACCTGGGCTGGCGGCTGATCCGCGACGAGCGGGGCAGGCCGGTCGACGCCACCCACCCCGAGGGCAGGCAGGCGGTGTTCGTCGGCGACCTGGTCGACCGCGGCCCCGACTCCCCCGGCGTCCTGCGCCTGGTGATGGGCATGCACGCGAGCGGCGCCGCCCTGTGCGTACCGGGCAACCACGAGCAGAAGCTGCTGCGCAAGCTGCGCGGGCGCGACGTGACGGTGTCGCACGGCCTGGCCGAGACCCTCGACCAGCTCGCGCGGGAGACCCCGGAATTCGTCGCGGCGGTCGCGGGCTGGATCGACGGGCTGGTCAGTCACCTGCGCCTGGACGGCGGCAGGCTGGTCGTGGCGCACGCGGGCCTGAAGGAGTCCTACCACGGCCGCGCCTCGGCGCGGGTGCGCGACTTCTGCCTCTACGGCGAGACCACCGGGGAGACCGACGAGTACGGGCTGCCGGTGCGCTACCCGTGGGCGCGCGACTATCGGGGCGCGGCGACCGTCGTCTACGGGCACGTGCCGACGCCGAAGGTGGAGTGGGTCAACAACACCGTGTGCCTGGACACCGGCGCGGTGTTCGGCGGCGAGCTGACCGCGCTGCGCTACCCGGAGCGGACCTTCACCGCGGTCCCCGCCGCGCGCGCCTACTACGCGCCGGCGCGCCCGCAGGCCGAGGCGGCGCCGCCGCGCGACGACGCGACGCTCGACATCGCCGACGTCACCGGGCGCAGGCACCTGACGACCGGCTACGGCACGGTGGTGGTCGACGCCGAGAACGCCGCGGCCGCCCTGGAGGTCATGAGCCGCTTCGCCATCGACCCGCGGCTGCTGCTGTGGCTGCCGCCGACCATGTCGCCGCCCTCGACCTCGACGGTTCCCGGCTATCTCGAGCACCCCGCCGAGGCGTTCGCCGACTACCGCAGGGCCGGGGTCTCGCGGGTGGTGTGCGAGGAGAAGCACATGGGTTCGCGCGCGGTCGTGCTCGTGTGCCGCGACGCGGCCACCGCGGCGGAGCGCTTCGGCGTGACCGACGGGTCGTCCGGGGCCGTCCACACCCGCACCGGCCGGGCCTTCTTCGACGACCCTGCCCTGACCGAGGCCCTGCTCGACCGGGTCCGCGACGCGGCCGCGCCGCTGTTCGCCGAGCTCGGCACCGGCTGGCTGCTGCTGGACTGCGAACTGCTGCCGTGGTCGGCCAAGGCGACCCCGCTCATCAAGGAGCAGTACGCCGCGGTGGGCGCCGCGGCGACCGCGGCGCTGCCCGCCGCGGTGGCGGCCCTCGCGGCGGGCGCCGCGCGCGGGCTCGACCTGACCGCCCTGGCCGAGCGCACCCGCGACCGGGCGCGCAACGCGGAGGACTTCGTCGCCGCCTACCGCCGCTACTGCGCGCCGACCGCCGGCCTGGACGGGATCCGGCTGGCGCCGTTCGCGGTGCTGGCCGGCGAGGGCGCGAGCTACGCCGCGCGCGATCACGCCTGGCAGCTCGCGGTCTGCGACCGGCTGGTCGCCGCCGACCCGCTGACCTTCCTCGGCACCGACCGCCGCGTGGTCGACCTCGCGGACCCGGCCGCCGAGGCCGAGGCGACGGACTGGTGGCTGAGGCTGACCGAGGACGGCGGCGAGGGCATGGTGATCAAGCCCTACGCCGGCCTGACACACCAGGTCTCGGACCGGCTCGTCCAGCCCGGGATCAAGTGCCGGGGCCGCGAGTACCTGCGCATCATCTACGGTCCCGACTACACCGAACCGGACCACCTGGCGCGGCTGCGCGACCGATCGCTGAGCCGCAAGCGCACGACGGCGCTGCGCGAGCACAGCCTCGGCCTGGCCGCCCTGGACGCCGTCGCCGCGGGCGAACCCCTGTGGCGCGTGCACGCGTTCGTGTTCGCGGTGCTGGCGCTGGAATCCGAGCCGATCGATCCGCGGCTCTGAATCACCAGGCGTAGTAGGAGGCGACCGAGGGCTGCCCGGTGTAGCCGGGTCCGGCGGCGGCGTCGGCGCCCAGGTAGGTCGCGGGCACCGCCGGGACGCGGGGTCCGTCGCCGCGCACCCGGTGCCGCCGCGCGTCATAGCCGAGGCCCGCCGCGCGCAGGGCGGCCACCACCTCGGCGGCGGCCGGGCCGCCGTCGGCGCGGCGGATCTCGGCG
>NZ_BAGK01000208.1 GCF_000308795.1 Nocardia thailandica NBRC 100428
ACGCGCTCGCCGACGCCCGCGGCCTCATCCACGCCGTCGACCTCGCGCTGCGCGACGGGCCGGCGGGCGGGGACGCGGCGGGCGGCCTCGGCGGCGGGTCCGACTGGGCGGACGCGGCGGGCCAGTGGGCGACGGTGCTCACCGGCACCGCGCGCGCCCTCCGCGCGGGCGTGCCACGGCCGCACCGCGTTCCGGCCCCCGAGGTGCCCGGCGGACGCACGACCTCCGCGGCGGTCTTCGCGATCGCGGCCGACGCCTGGGACGCCACGGCGACGGCGACGGGCGGCACGGCGAACTCGCTGTTCATCCATCTCGTCGCGAACATGCTGTGGGAGACGGGATTCCCCCTCGGCGAGATCCGGGCGAGCCTGCCGGTGGACACCCGCGACGAGCCCCGCGTCGACAACGACATGGCCATGACCGAGATCGCGGTGACCCGCGCGGACACGCCCGCGACCATCCGGCGGGCGGCCCGGGAGGCTTACCGGCGCAAGATGTCCGGCCCGGACGGGCTGCCCGAGGAGATCCTGCAGGTGATCCCGGACCGCTGGGCGTACGCCCTCAGCCGGGGCGCGGGCGAGCGCGACATCCTGTGCTCGAACATCGGCGAGCTGCCCGCGAGCCTGGACCGGGTCGGGCCGCACCGCTGTACGTCGGTGGCGGCCAGGGCGATCCATCCCGGCCTCGAGCGGTTCCCGCGCACCCGGCTGTCGGGGTATCTGTCGCGGATCGGCGACCACTACACCCTGGCGCTGGCCGGCCTCGCCGCCGATCGGGTCACCCTGCACACGGCCGCCGAGCGCGCGTTCGCGGCGGCGGGGCTGCCCGCGCGCCCCTGGTGATCAGCTCACCGACAGCCCGACCAGCACCGCCCGCAGCCCCCAGACGAACTGGTCGACCGAGATCCAGTCGGCCATGAGGTCGGCGGACGCGGCCGTGCGCGGCCAGCGGGTGGCGTCGATGTGGTCGAGCAGGCCGCGCCGCCGGGTGACGCGCTCGGATTCCGGTGGCAGCGGCGGTTTTCCGTCGGTTTCGGCGACCTCGAGCGCCACCGACCCGATGACCTGCACGATCACCGCGTAGACCCCGCGCGCCCGCGCGGTGGGGGTCAGCCCGCCGCGCGCGAAGCAGTCCAGCAGCGCCTCGCCGACGTCGCGGGCGGCGGGCCCGTCCATCGGGCCGGTCATGAGCAGCTCGGTGACGCCGGGGTGCCGCAGCACCTCCTCGCGCAGGCCGAGCGCGAACTGGATCACCGCCGAGGTCCAGTCGACGCCGGGGTCGGTGAGCGGCGCCAGCGACACCGTCGCGAGGACGCGTTCGATGACGGCCCGCTCGAGATCGGCGCGACTGGCGACATAGGTGTAGACGGCGTTCGGGTTCACCCCGAGCCGGGCCGCGACCGCCCGGATGGACAGCGCGCCGGGTCCGCCGGTGTCGAGCAGGTCGAGCGCGATGTCGACCACCTGCTCCGCCGTGAACGCGCGCCGCTCCGGCCGCGTGGACTTCCCCGTTGACTTCGCCTGCGCCATGCGTTTGACTGTACCCCGTACAGTTTCCTGTACCCCGTACAGCCAGAATGGATACGCCATGCACCGCGCCCCGTGGCCCACCGTCGCCCTGCTCGTCACCGCCCCCGTCGCCATGAACATCGCCTTCGCCGGGCTCGGCGCGTCGTTCGGCTACCCGGACGTCCTCGACCTCCCGCCCGCCGAGGCCCTCGCCCGATTCGATGCCGCCGGGCTCGCCGTGCCGATCTGGTTCGGCGTGCTCGCGCTGGCCGCGGGCAGCCTCGCCCCGCTGGCCGTCCTGGTCGGCCGCCTCGCCCGCACGCCGGGCATGCGGGCCGCCGTCGGCGTCGGCGTGGCCGCCGCGCTCGTCCAGGTCATCGGCCTGCTGCGCTGGCCCGTCCTGGTGCCGGGGCTGGCCGACCGCGCCGCCGCGGAGGGGCCGGACTCCCCGGCGGTACACACCTTCGACCTGCTCGGCACCGTGCTCGGCACGGTCTTCGGCGAGACCCTGGGCTACGCCCTCACCGCCGCGTGGACCGCCCTGGTCGCCACGGCGCTGCGCGAGCGCATGCCCCGCTGGTTCGGCGCCCTCGGCTACGCCTGCGCCGCCGCGATCGCCGCGGGCGTCCTCGTCCCCCTCGGCGTCGAGGCGGCCGGGCCGGTCGACTTCGCCGGCTACCTCGCCTGGAGCCTCTGGCTCGTCGCCTTCGCGGTCCTGCTCGCCGTCCGCCCCGGCGGACCGGCGGGTGCCCCGGATCAGGCGGGGACGACCCCGCCCGCCGAGCGGACCGCGACGTCCTCGGGCACCGCGACCCCGGCCCCGAGGTCGTCCGAGGGCACCGGGGCGCCCCACTCCTGACGCAGCGGCAGCACGCCGGCCCAGGTCCCGCCCGCGGCGATGTCCTCGGCGTCGTCGCGCGGGCCGCCGGTGCGGACCTTCACCGACGCCTCGGTCAGATCGAGGGACAGCACCATCGTCGCCGCCATCTCCTTGCGGCTCGGCGGGCGCACCCGGTCCCAGGCGCCGGGCGCCGCGTGCTCGACGATGACCCGCAGCGCCTCCAGGCGTTCGGCCGGGTCGGTGACGAGATCGGCGCGGCCGAGCACCACGGCCGAGCGGTAGTTCATGGAGAAGTGCATCGCCGAGCGGGCGTAGACCAGCCCGTCGACGTGGGTGACCGTCAGCGAGACCTCCGCGCCGACGGCCGCGCGCAGGTTCCCGGCGCCCGTCGACCCGTGCAGGTACAGCGTGTTGCCCGCCCGCCCGTACACCGTGGGCACCACCAGCGGCGTGCCGCCGAGCAGGACGCCGAGGTGGCAGACGAGGCCGGTGTCGAGGATCGGGTACAGGTCGGCGCGCTCGGTCCGGCCGCGTTCCCTCGCCCGGGTCAGGGTGGTGCGCGGCGTCGGCGACAGCGGCGCGGCGCAGGCGTCGTTCGTGGTCATAGGATGAGCTTCGCGCGCCGAGTGGACCTGTCACAGGTCCACTTCACCGCTGTTTCGCCAGTCCACTTCCGGAGGTGCCGTGCTCGACGACCTGCCCGTCACGCTCGACCGCGCCGCCGCCGAACCGTTGTCGGTGCAGGTCGCCGACGCCCTGCGCGCGGCGGCCACGGGCGGGTTGCTGCGGGTCGCCGATCGGCTGCCGTCCACCCGCGCGCTCGCGGCGCGGCTCGGCGTGAGCCGCGCGGTGGTGGCCGCCGCCTACGACCAACTGCACGCCGAGGGCTGGATCGGCGGGCGGCGCGGGTCGGGCACCTACCTCACCGCCGCGCCCCGCTCGGCGCCCACCCGCGGCCCGGCCGCCGCGGACATCGACGCGGGCGGCGACCTGCTCGACCTCTCCCCCGGCTCACCCTGTGTCGACGCCATCGATCGCGCCGCGTGGCGGCGGGCCTGGCGGGCCGGGGCCGACACCGCGCCCGGCCTGTTCAAGGAACGCGCGGGCCTCACCGCCTACTGCGACGCCGTCGCCGAGCACCTGCTGCGGCACCGCGGGCTCGCCGCGGGGCCGGACTCGGTCGTGCTCGCGACCGCCGGAACCAGTTCCGCGGCAGGCGAACTGGCCGGCGCCATGCTCGCACCCGGCGACGCCGTCGCGATCGAGGACCCCGGCTACCTCCGCGCCGCGGGCGCGTTGCGGGCGGCCGGCGTCGAGCCGGTCCCCGTCCCGGTGGACGCCGAGGGGCTCGTGGTCGAGCGCGTCCCGCCCGGCGTCCGGGCGGTGTACTGCACACCGGCACACCAGTTCCCGCTCGGCGCCCGCATGCCCGCGGCCCGCCGCGTCGAGCTCGTCGAATTCGCCCGCCGCACCGGAACCTTCGTCATCGAGGACGACTACGACGGCGAACTGCGCTACGACACAGCGCCCCTGCCGCTGCTGGCCGCCATGGCGCCGGATGTCGTCGTCCACCTGGGCACCACGAGCAAGATCCTGTCCACCACGCTGGGCGTCGGCTGGCTGGTGGCGCGCCCCGACATCGCCGAAGCCGTCGTCGCCCACCGCATCCGGACCGGCACGGCGCCCGCGCCCGCGGGACAGCTGGTGCTCGCCGAACTCGCCGCGCACGGCGACCTCGCCCGGCACCTGCGCAGGTTGCGCCGCACGGTCCCGCCGCGGCGCGCCCTCGTGGTCGGCGCGCTGCGCGAGCGCGGCGTGCCGGTCCTCGGGGACGACGCCGGGTCGCACGTCGTGGTGGAACTCCCGACGGCCGCGGCCGAGCGGGCGGCCGTGGCCGCGGCCCGCGCGCGGGGCGTGCTCCTCGACGGGCTGGCCAGGCACCACCTCGGCGCGCCGCACCGGTTCGGCGTCGCCCTCGGCTATACCGCGCTGCCGGTGCCCGATCTGGCCGACGCCGCGGCGGTCGCGGCGGATTGCCTGTCGGCAGTCGTAGCATGAGGGGCGTCGCGTCCCCGACCCCGAAGCGGTGATGAAATGACCGAACAGGACCTGCTCGACCGGATCAAGCAGCTGGTCGACGACGAACACGCGCTGCGAGCCAAGGCCACGTCCGGGGAGATCGACCCGGTCGCCGAGCGCGCCCAGCTCGCCCAGCTCGAGGTCACCCTCGACCAGTGCTGGGACCTGCTGCGCCGCCGGCGCGCCCGCCAGGACGCGGGCGCCTCGCCCGACGAGGCCGAGACGGCCACCCCCGGCCAGGTCGAGGGCTACCTGCAGTGACCGACGCGCCCGGGGACCGCACCGATTACGACGTCATCGTGCTCGGCGCGGGCCCCGCCGGGGAGAACGCCGCCGCCTACGCCATCGCGGGCAGCGACCGCAGCGCCCTGCTGATCGAGCGCGAGCTCTACGGCGGCGAATGCAGCTACTGGGCCTGCATCCCCAGCAAGGCCCTGCTGCGCCCGGGCGCCCTCCGCCACGACGCCGCCGGCCTGCCCGGCGTCTCCACCACCGGCCCGGCGCTCCCCGACGTTCTCGCCCGCCGCGACGAGTTCATCCACCACCACGACGACAGCTCCCAGGTGAGCTGGGCGCGCGGCGCCGGGATCGACGTGCTGCGCGACCCCGCGAGGCTGGCGGGCGAACGACTGGTCGCGGTCGGCGACCGGCTCCTGCGGGCGCGGCACGCGGTCGTCCTCGCCACGGGCAGCACCGCCACCCTGCCGAAGGTGCCCGGCCTGGCCGAAGCCCTGCCGTGGACCTCCCGCGATGCCACCAACCTGACCGTGGTGCCGCGGCGGGTGGTGATCATCGGCGGCGGCGTCGTCGCCTGCGAGGCCGCCACCTGGCTGGCCGAGCTGGGCGCCGAGGAGGTCACGTTGCTCGTGCGCGGCGACCGGCTGCTGCCGCGCGCGGAGCCCTTCGCCGCCGAGCGGGTCGCCGAGGGCCTGCGCGCCACCGGCGTGGTGCGCATCCTGTTCGGTACCTCGCCCGTGCGGGTCGCGCGGCCCGACGCGCACGCCACCGGCGAGGGGCACATCCACGGCGGCGAGGTGATCGTGACGACCACGGGGCCGACGGTGGTGGCCGACGAGATCCTGGTCGCCGCGGGCCGGGCGCCCGCCACCACCGAGATCGGCCTCGACACCGTCGGCCTGTCCCCCGGCGGCGCGGTGCCGGTCGACGACCGGCTGGCCGTGCGCGGGGTCCCCGGCGATTGGCTCTACGCGGTCGGCGATGTCAACGGCCGCGCGCCGCTGACCCACATGGGCAAGTACCAGGCCCGCGTCTGCGGCGACGTGATCGCCGCCCGCGCGGAGGGCAGGCCGCTGGACGGCCCGCGTTTCGCCGCGACCGCCGACCACGCCCAGGTGCCCCAGATCGTCTACACCGCACCGGAACTCGCCTGGGTCGGGCTCACCGAGGACCAGGCGCGCGAGGCGGGTCACCGGGTCGAGACCGCCGAGGTCGACATCGAGGTGGCGGGCGCGTTCCTCTACCGCGACGACTACCGCGGCCGCGCCAAACTCGTGATCGACGCCGACGCCGACACCCTGCTCGGCGCCACCGTGGTCGCCCCGCAGGCGGGCGAGCACCTGCACGCCGCCACCGTCGCGGTGGTGGGCGGGGTGCCGCTGAGCACGCTGTGGCACGCCGTGCCGTCGTTCCCGTCGGTGAGCGAGTTCTGGCTGCGGCTGCTCGAGGCGCGCCGGGCTACTTGAGCAGCCGCGACATCCGCCGGTCGGCGAGCACCTTGCCGCCGGTCTGGCAGGTCGGGCAGTACTGGAAGGACCGCTCGGCGTAGGACACCTCGCGCACGGTGTCGCCGCAGACCGGGCACGCCTCGCCGGTACGCGCGTGCACCCGCATGCCGGAGCGCTTCTCGCCCTTGAGCCGGGCCGCGTCCTGGCCGACCGAGCGGCTCACCGCGTCGAGCAGTTCCTCCCGCATCGCGGCGTAGAGGGCGGCGACCTTGTCGGCGGGCAGGGTCTTGGTGTTGGCGAACGGGGACAGCCGCGCGGTGTGCAGGATCTCGTCGGAGTAGGCGTTGCCGATGCCCGCGAGCAGCGTCTGGTCGACGAGGGCGGTCTTGAGCCGCTGGGAGGTGCCGTGCAGGATCTCCGCGAACTCCGCCTCGGTCACCGCGAGCGCGTCGGGGCCGAGCCGCGCGATGCCGGGCACCTCCTGCGGGTCGCGTACCACGTAGACCGCGAGCCGCTTCTTGGTCCCGGCCTCGGTGAGGTCGAACGCGGGGGTCGAGCCCTCGGGGGTGAAGAAGTGCACGCGCAGCGCCAGCGGGCTCTTGCCGCCCGGCTTGGGCGGGGTGGGGCTCGGCTCGTCGATCCAGCGCAACCAGCCACCGCGCGACAGGTGCGTGATCAGCCAGAGCCCGTCGCAGTCCATCCCGAGGAACTTGCCGAAGCGGCCCGCCCCGGTGACATCGCGCCCGGACAGCGCGGTCACCGGCGGGTCGAAGGTCTTGACCGCGCTCAGCGCCGCCACGTCGACCCGGCCGACCACCGCGCCGACCGCATGGTCGCGCAGGAACTGTGCCAGCGCCTCCACTTCCGGCAGTTCGGGCATGCCGACGAGTCTAGGCGCCCGCCCCGACAGGCGCCGGGCTCCCGCGCCGGGCGGCGCCCGGTCGCGGTCAGCGTCGCAGCAGGTAGACGTCCATGATCCAGCCGTGCTCGGCGCGCAGCTCCGCCCGCCGCGCGACGATCCGCGGGCCCACCTCGGCCAGCGGGCCCTCGATCAGCGTCTCGGCGGGCATGCCGAGGTAGGCGCCCCACCAGATGTGCACGCCTGCGGCGTCGACCGCCGTGAACGAGCACTCCCCGTCCAGCATCACCACGGTCGAGCCGGGGCCGAGGCCCTCCTCCCGCAGTCGGCGCCCGGTCGTCACGTGCACCGGCTCGCCGATGCGGTGCAACACCGTCCGGTGCCGGGCGGCCAGCGCGCTCACGCTGGTCACCCCGGGGATCACGGAGTAGGCGAAGGAGATCCGCCCGCGCGCCAGCACCCGCTCGACCATCCGCAGCGTGCTGTCGTAGAGCGCCGGGTCGCCCCAGACCAGGATCGCGCCGACGCCGTCGATGCCCGCGAACGCCTCCTCCAGGCGCACCGACCGCCGCTCGTGCCAGTCCTCGACCACGCCCGTGTAGTCGGCGGGCGCGCGGTCACGCGGCGGATCGGGGATCTCCACGATGCGATGCGGCCCCGGCACGTACTCGTCGAGGATCGCCGTGCGCACGCCGACGAGGTCCTGTTTGGCCTCGCCCTTCCCGATGACGAAGAACGCCTCGGCCCGCCGCATGGCCTTGATCGCCTGCATGGTCACCTGGTCGGGGTCACCGGCGCCGACACCGATCACATAGAGCTCGCGCATGGGTGTCGAGCTTGCCAGCCCCGCGGGCCGCCGCGGCGGCGGGAGTAGACTGCGCACCCGTGGCCACCCCCGATACTCAGTACGAGGACCTGCTCCGGCTCGTCCTGGACAGCGGAACGCCCAAGGCCGACCGGACCGGCACCGGCACCCGCAGCATCTTCGGCCACCAGCTGCGCTACGACCTGTCGGCGGGCTTCCCGCTGATCACCACCAAGCGCGTGCACATGAAGTCCATCGCCTACGAGCTGCTGTGGTTCCTGCGCGGCGACTCCAACGTCGCGTGGCTGCACGAGCACGGCGTCAGCATCTGGGACGAGTGGGCCGACGCCGACGGCGAGCTCGGCCCGGTCTACGGGGTGCAGTGGCGCTCGTGGCCCACCCCGGACGGCACCCACGTCGATCAGATCTCGGAGGTGCTGCACACCCTGCGCACCGATCCGGATTCGCGCCGCATGATCGTCTCGTCCTGGAACGTGGCCGAGCTGGACAAGATGGCGCTGGCGCCGTGCCACGCGTTCTTCCAGTTCTACGTCGCCGACGGCAGGCTGTCGTGCCAGCTCTACCAGCGCAGCGCCGACCTGTTCCTCGGCGTCCCGTTCAACATCGCCAGCTACGCCCTGCTGACCCACATGGTCGCCCAGCAGACCGAGCTCGAACCCGGCGACTTCATCTGGACCGGCGGCGACGTGCACATCTACGACAACCACGTCGACCAGGTCCGCGAGCAGCTCACCCGCGAGCCCCACCCGTTCCCTCGGCTGCACCTGCGCCCGGCGACCAGCCTGTTCGACTACACCTACGACGACATCGAGATCGCCGACTACCGTCACCACCCGACCATCAAGGCCCCGGTGGCGGTGTGACCGAACGCCGGATCGGGCTGATCTGGGCCCAGGCGCACGGCGGCGTCATCGGGGCGGACAACACCATCCCGTGGCGGTTGCGCGAGGACATGGCCCACTTCCGCGACACCACCTGGGGACATCCCGTCGTGATGGGCCGCCGGACCTGGGATTCGCTGCCGCCCGCGTACCGCCCGCTCGCGGGCCGCCGCAACATCGTGATCACCCGGCAGCGCGACTGGTCGGCCGAGGGCGCCGAGGCGGCCCCGTCGCTGGCCGACGCCATCGCCCTGGCCGCCCCGGAGGACACCTGGGTGGCGGGCGGCGGCGAGATCTATCGCGCGGCAATGCCCTTCGCCACCGAACTGCGGGTGACCGAGATCGACCTGACGGTCGACGGCGACGCCTTCGCCCCGGAGATCGGCCCCGAATGGCACGCGGCGGCGGCCGACTGGCAGACCTCGGCGAGCGGCCTGCGGTATCGCTTCCGCCGCTATCTGCGCGCCTGACCGGGCGCGGTATCTCGACCCGCTTGCGGTTGTCCCGAAACGCCGGACCGGGTCCGGCCGGGCGGGCATACTGCTGGACTACCTACCCGGTACGTGGGAGTGAAAGGCGATCGCATGGACAAGAAGTCGCTGACCGCGCTGGCCCGCCAGCAGCTCAAGCTGGCCGCGACCAACACCAGCGGGCGGAGTTCGCAGACCGTCATCGGGGGGCACGCGCACTCCCTGCGGCAGACGGTGGTCGCGCTGACGGCGGGCCAGAGCCTGGCCGAGCACGACAACGCGGGCGACGCGACGATCCAGGTGATCAACGGCACGCTCATGCTGATCGCGGGCACCGACGAGTGGAAGGGCTCGGCGGGTGACCTGATCGTGGTGCCGCGCGCCCGGCACAGCGTCAAGGCCATCGATGACGTGGCCTTTCTGCTGACCGTCGCCAAGTGAGCGGGTCGCCGCGGCCCTGAGGTGTCCGACACACCGCGCCGCGGGCCGCCCGGGGCTGGGGAGGTTTGTCGGCGGCTACCCGTAGGCTGGTGCCCATGGGTGAGCCACAGCTGATTCTCCAACCGCTCGCGCCCGCCACGATCTTTCTCGTCGCCACGATCGACGAGGGCGGCGAATCCGCGATCCGCGACCTGCTGTCGGATATCTCCGGTTTGCGCCGTTCGGTGGGCTTCCGTATCCCCGGCGAGGGCCTGACCTGCATCACCTCGATCGGCTCCGCCGCCTGGGACCGTCTCTTCGCCGGTCCGAAACCCGCTGAACTGCACGAGTTCCCGGGCTTCGCCGGCGCGGTGCACACCGCCCCTGCCACCCCGGGCGACCTGCTGTTCCACATCAAGGCCGAGACCCAGGGCGCCTGCTTCGAATTGGCCGCGGCGATCGGCACCCGCCTGCGCGGCGCGGCCACCATCGTCGACGAGACGATCGGCTTCCGCTACTTCGAGCAGCGCGACCTGCTCGGCTTCGTCGACGGCACGGAGAACCCGGAGGGCGCCGCGGCCGAGGCGGCCACGCTCGTCGGCGACGAAGACCCGGAGTTCGCCGGCGGCAGCTACGTCATCGTGCAGAAGTACACCCACCCGCTGGACGCGTGGAACGCGCTGTCCATCGAGGAGCAGGAACGCATCATCGGGCGGACCAAGCTCGGCGACTACGAGCTGCCCGACGAGATCAAGCCGCCCGATTCCCACGTCGCGATGAACACGCTGGTCGACCCCGACGGCACCGAACGCCAGATCCTGCGCGCCAACATGCCGTTCGGCTCGGTCGCCGAGGGCCAGTTCGGCACCTACTACATCGCCTACGCCGCGACCCCCAGCGTCACCGAACGCATGCTCGAGCGCATGTTCCTCGGCACCGACGAGGCCGCCTACGACCGGATCCTCGACTTCTCGGTCGCGGTCACGGGAACCAGCTTCTTCACCCCGACCATCGACTTCCTCGACGACCTCCCGCCCGCCCCCGACGCGCCTGCCGCCGCGGACGTCACCCCCCAGGTCGCCGAATTCCTTCCGGTGGAGCAGGCCGCGCCCGCCGGCCCCGGTACGGACGGATCGCTCGGTATCGGCACGATGAAAAGGAGTAAGTGAATGAACAACCTGCATCGCGAACTCGCGCCGGTCACCAGCGTGGCCTGGGCGGCCATCGAGGAGGAGGCGACCCGCACCTTCAAGCGCAACATCGCGGGCCGCCGCGTGGTCGACGTCTCGGGCCCGCACGGCACCGACTTCTCCGCCGTCGGCCTCGGCCGCACCGTCGGCATCGACGCCCCCGCCGACGGCGTGCAGGCCCGGCAGCGCCGGGTGGCGCCGCTGGTCGAGCTGCGGGTGCCGTTCACGCTGTCGCGGACCGAGCTCGACGACATCGAGCGGGGCGCCCAGGACGCCGACCTCGACCCGCTCAAGGACGCCGCCAAGAAGATCGCCTTCGCCGAGGACCGCGCGATCTTCGAGGGGTACCCGGCCGCGGGCATCACCGGCATCCGCGCCGCCGCGTCCAACGCGCCCATCCAGGTGCCCGCCGACGTGCTCAGCGTCCCCGAGGCGGTCACCCAGGCGCTGACCGAGCTGCGCCTGGCCGGTGTCGACGGCCCGTACTCGGTGCTGCTCAGCGCCGACCTGTACACCGCGGTCAGCGAGACCTCCGACCACGGCCACCCGATCCGCACCCACATCGAGCGCCTGCTGCCCGACGGGGAGATCATCTGGGCGCCCGCCATCGACGGCGCGTTCGTGCTGACCACCCGCGGCGGCGACTTCGACCTGCAGATCGGGCAGGACCTGTCGATCGGCTACCTGTCGCACGACGCCGAGTCGGTCCAGCTCTACTTCCAGGAGAGCCTGACCTTCCTGGCCTACACCGCCGAGGCCGCGGTCGCGCTGCGCCCCTGACCGCCGGTACCGTGGGCGGCGACGAGGGAGGTTCGAGCATGTCGACGGTTCGCGCGGGAGTGGTACCTGCACGCCGCAGCCTGGGGTACGTCCTGATCGGGCTCGGCGTGACGACCGCCGTCGTCGGCATGTTCCTCGCGCTGTTCGGGGTCGACCGGGTGGTCACCGGCCTGCTGGTCGGCGTGATCGCCGGCGTCGCCGCCGGGGCCGCGCTGTTCGCGCGCGACGTGGTGGAGCTGGGCGAGCACGCCATCCACATCCGCACGCCGTTCCGGGCGGCCACCATCGCCTGGGAGCGGGTGGTCGGCGGCCGCTTCGCCCTCGACGAGCACGACCGCTGGTCGCTCGCGCTGGATCTGACCGGCGCGGGCGACCACGGCGACGAACTGGTGCTGCTGTCCATCCCGCCGGTGCACGGACCCGTGACCGGCGCCTACGACATGCGCAAGCGCGAGCAGGTCCTCCAGATCCGGGAGCTGTTGCGCACCAAGCGCATTCCGGTCACCGTGCTGCCCGGGATCGCCGAGGCCCTGCACGAGCACTGGCGCATCGCGCCGCCGACCAGCCGCTGACTCACCCGTCGCCGGGGAGCAGCCGCGCGAGCAGGGCGTCCGCGCTCCGCCGGATCTCCCCCGCCCGTTCGCCCGCGCCCACGATCCGCAGGATGGCCTCCCCGATCGTGCGCCCGATGTCGGCGGGCACGCTGCCGTCGTCGGAGCGGATGTCGATGACCGTCTCCACCAGCCGGAACGGCAGGATGCGCTGGCCGTCGGGTTCCCCGGCCGCGTTCAGGGCCGCCGCCGCGAGATCCTCGTAGTACCCGCGCAGTTCGTCGCGGTGCGCGCGGAACCCGGCGAACCGTTCGGTGCGCAGTTCGGGCAGCAGATACAGCGCGCCCAGGTTCCAGCGCGCGGCCCGCAGCTGCGCCACGTCCGCCCCGGCCAGCGCGTACAGCTTCACCGCGGCCTCCTCCGGCTCGCCGGCGAGCCGCTGCGCCAACGCCAGTGGCGCGGCGATGGTTCCGGCCAGCAGCGCGTCGAGGATGTCGTCCTTGGAACCGAAGTGGTGGTAGAGCGAGGCCTGCCGGATGCCGACCGCGTCGGCGACCGCGCGCGTGGAGGTGCTGGCGTAACCCTGCGTGGTGAACAGTTCGGCCGCCGCGTCGAGGATCTCCGCGCGCGGCGTCTGCGCTCGTCTGCTGCGCTGGGTCAGCCGGGGTCGGCCCGGACCGGGGTTAGCCACGAACGCCATTGTGTCACCGGGGCTGTACGCGGCGGCGCACCGCACCGCGCCCGGCCGGGTACACGGCGCTGTGCGTTTTCTGTCACCCGATAGAAATCCCGGCAACACAGACGTTACGGGCGGTAGTCCAGTCGATACACGCAGGTCACCAGAATCGCGATCGCGGCCGCAAAACTATCGAGTGACAGAAATTGGCCACATCGCCGAAGGACCAGCCCATGGCCGTCTCCACCGCCGACACCGTCGGAACAGCCCGTGACAGCGCCGATCTCGAACAATTCGGCTACGAACCCGTGCTGCATCGCAAGCTGGGTCGCTACGCGTCCTTCGCCGCGGGCTTCTCGTTCGTCTCCATTCTCACCACCATCTTCCAGTTCTTCGGCTTCGGCTACTCGTTCGGCGGCGCCGCCTTCTTCTGGACCTGGGTCGCGGTGTTCGCCGGCCAGTTCCTCGTCGCACTGAACTTCGCCGAGCTGGCCGCCCGCTACCCCCTGTCGGGCTGTATCTATCAGTGGTCGCGGCGCCTGGCCGGGCCGCTGGTCGGGTGGTTCGCCGGCTGGATGATGGTGATCGCCCAGATCGTCACCGCCGCCGCGGCCGCCATCGCGCTGCAGGTGGTGCTGCCCTCGATCTGGGGCGGTTTCCAGATCATCGGCACCGACACCGACCTCACCTCCCGCGACGGCGCGATGAACGCGGTGCTGCTGGGCAGCATCCTGCTCGTGGTCACCACCACCATCAACGTCATCGGCATCGACCTGATGTCGAAGATCAACTCCATCGGCGTGACGATCGAGATCGTCGGCGTGCTGGCCATCATCGCCCTGTTCTTCACCCACACCGAGCGGGGCGCCGACGTCGTCACCGACACCAGCGGCGCCGCGCCGGGCCCGTACTGGGCGGCGTTCCTGGTCTCCGGCCTGATGGCCGCCTACGTGATGGTCGGCTTCGATTCCGCGGGCGAGCTCTCCGAGGAGACCCGCAACCCGCGCAAGGTCGCGCCCCGCACCATCCTGACCGCGCTGACCGCCTCGGCGCTCGGCGGCGGCCTGATGCTGCTCGGCGCGCTCATGGCCGCGCCCAGCCTCACCGACGGGCAGCTCGCCGAGGGCGGCCTGGCCTACGTCATCACCGCGAAGCTGAACAGTCCCGCGGGCACCGTGCTGCTCGGCTGCGTCGCCGTGGCCGTGACCGTGTGCACGCTGGCCATCCAGACCGCGGGCTCGCGCCTGATGTTCTCGATGGCCCGCGACGGCAAACTGCCCTTCGCCCAGGCGCTCTCGACCGTGCACCCGCGGTTCGGCACCCCGGTCTGGCCCGCCGTGGTGATCGGCGTCCTCGGCATCGGCCTGCTGGTCGTCAACCTCGGCAACCCCGCGATCTTCGCCACCCTGGCCAGCGTCTGCATCGTCACCCTGTACCTGGCCTACCTGCTGGTCACCGTGCCGCTGCTGATCCGCCGGATCAAGGGCTGGCCCGGCACCGCCGCCGACGCCTCCGCCGCCGATCCGTCGCTGTTCTCCCTCGGCCGCCTCGGGATCCCGATCAACGCCGTCGCCGTGGTCTGGGGCATCGCGATGGTGGTCAACCTCGCCTGGCCCCGCCCGGAGGTCTACACCCCCGAGGGCGACGGTCACTGGTGGCAGCTCTGGGCCGCACCGCTTTTCGTGGCACTGACCCTCGCGGCGGGCGTGGCCGTCTACCGGCTCGCCGTCACCGGAACAGGCACAGCCGAACTCACCGACGAGTCGGCGATCCAGCCCGCCTGAGGCGAACAAGGACACCAAGCAACCGGCACGCGAGGTGACGAGCCCACCGGGCAACCACCACCTGAACACCCCGCCCCCGCACCACTGAAATCCCCTGAACCCAGCCACGACCGGGCCGACCTCGAGGAGGCCCAGCGAGCGAAGCGCGCGTCGCGGCCGTCCCGCCGAACAGCGGGGCGAGACACAGCGGCGCAGCCGCGAGTATCGCCCCGCTGTTCGGCGGGACACCAGGGGCCGCGACCCGAGCGCGCCAGCGCTCCAACAACACAGGAGCCCCCGATGACCACCGATTCCACCACCGGCGCCCGGGATCACGCCCGCGCCCAGGCCGCAGGCGCCGTCATCGAGCGACCGGATCTGCCCGCCGGCGTCGACCGGGAACACGTCACCCTGGCCGAGCGCGTCCCCGCCGGGGGCTACCTCTCCGTCGTGCTGGCCCGCGGCACCCGGCTGCGGCTGGCAGATCCACTCGGGGCCGCGAACGCGCATCTGTTCCTCCTCCGCGCCGAGGCGCCGTGGGAGCGGCTGAATGTCGCCGACACGGTGAAGGTGCCCTGGCAGGCCTACCTCGGCGCGGGACACCCGCTGCTCTCGGACCAGGGCAGGCTGCTGGCGACCGTGCTCACCGACGACTCCGGCCACCACGACACCCTGTGCGGCCCGTCCGCCGAGGCCCGTGACCTGCTGCACCTGGCGGGCGCCAAGCAGGGCCTCGAGCCGCGCGACGTCGGGCCCTCGGTCTCCTTCTTCCGTGGCGTCCGCGTCGGGGCCGACGGCGGCCTGACGCGGACCGGCAGCGCGCCGGCCGGGTCGGCGGTGGAGCTGCTCGTCCACCTGCCGGTCACCCTGCTGCTGGCCGTGGCGCCCCATCCCCTCGACGACCGCCCGGTCACCGCGCTCGACGTGGTGGCCTGGCGCTCGCCGGGCGACCTCACCACCCCTGCCGACGCCGATCCCGAGTACCTGCGGGCCGTCGAGAACACCGAGGCGGCGTGGGCCGCCCAGACCATGGAGGCCCTGGTATGACCACCGCGATCCGCACCACCGTCCTCGACGAGATCGTCCCCGCGTGCGCGCCCTGGTCGGCGGTCGTGGCGGCGGGTGACGTGCTCGAGATCATCGACCTGCACGGCAACCAGGCGGTGGACTGCCTGCTCTACAACGCCGCCGACCACACCGACCGTTACAGCGCGCAGGCCACCGTGACCGCCCAGCGCAACATCTTCCTCACCACCGGCAGCGTCCTGCGGACCGATCGCGGCACGGCGCTGATGACCGTCGTCGCCGACGAGGTGGGCAATCACGACACGATCGCGGGCGCCTGCTCGCAGGAGTCCAACACCCTGCGCTACGGCCACCACACCCGCCACCAGCACGCCTGCGTGGAGAACTTCCTGACCGCCGCCCTGCGCTGGGGCCTCGGCAAGCGGGACCTCGTGTCGAACATCAACTGGTTCATGAACGTCCCGGTGGAGGCGGACGGCACCCTCGGCATCGTCGACGGCCTGTCGGCCCCCGGCAAGAAGGTGACCCTGCGCGCCGAGACCGACACCCTGGTCCTCGTGTCGAACTGCCCGCAGATCAACAACCCCTGCAACGGCTTCGACCCGACGCCCGTGCGGATGGTGGTGACCCGATGAGCCCCCTCGGCACCACCGCGCCCCCGCGCCCGGTTCCGCACGCGGCCGCGCCGGTGGCCGGCGAGCGGACCGAGGTCGCGACCCGCACGGACCCGGCGCGCGCGCTGACCGTGGTCCGGCCCGGCATGCTCACCACCATCCAGGACTGGCCCGCGCGCACCGGATATTGGCACATCGGCGTCCCGCCCTCGGGCCCGATGGACGATCTGTCCTTCCGCCTCGGCAACCGCGTCCTCGGCAACGACGAGGGCGCGGCGGGCCTGGAATGCACCCTCGGCGGCCCCGCGCTGCGTTTCGCCGCCGCCACCTGGGTGTGCGTGACCGGCGCGCCCGCCGACGTCACGGTCGACGGCGTGCCGGTCGACCACTGGCGCACCGTCGAGGTACCCGCGGGCGGCGTCCTCGACGTCGGGGCGATCCGCGGGCCGGGCATGCGCACCTACATCCTGGTGGCCGGCGGCATCGACGTCCCCGAATTCCTCGGCAGCCGGGCGACGTTCACCCTCGGCAGGTTCGGCGGCAGCACCGGCGGCGCGCTGACCGCGGGTGAGGAACTCCCGCTCGGGGCGCCCCGGCCCCGGGTCGCGGCGGCCGTGCCGATGGACGTGCAGCCGGTCTTCGGCAGGCGGTGGGAGCTGGCCGTCACGGAGGGGCCGCACGGGGCGCCGGAGTTCTTCACCCGCAAGGACTTCGACACCATCCTCGGCACCCCCTACGAGGTGCACTTCAACTCCGACCGCACCGGCGTCCGTCTCGTCGGCCCGAAGCCCGAGTGGGCGCGCGCCGACGGCGGCGAGGCGGGCCTGCACCCGTCCAACATCCACGACAACGCCTACTCCGTCGGCGCCCTCGACTTCACCGGCGACACCCCCATCCTGCTCGGCCCCGACGGCCCGAGCCTCGGCGGTTTCGTCTGCCCGGTGACCGTGGTCGCCGCCGACCGCTGGAAGCTCGGTCAGCTCGCGGCGGGCGACGAGGTCCGCTTCGTCGCCGTCCGCGCCGACCGCGCGGCCTCCCCCCGGACCCTGGGCATCGGCAGGCGGGCGAGCCTGCCGGTGGTCCTGTCCTCCGGCGGCGACGGCGACGACGGCGTCCTGCGCCGCGGTGACGTCGACGACGAGACCGCCGTGACCTACCGCCGCCAGGGCGACGACGGTGTGCTCGTCGAATACGGCACGCTCACCCTGGATCTCGGGCTGCGCGCCCGCGTGCACGCCCTGCACCAGCACCTGCTCGGCGCGGCGACGGCCGGCGTCGTCGAGCTCACCCCGGGCATTCGCTCGCTGCAGATCCGCGTCGATCCCGCCGTGCTGCCGATCCCCCGGCTGCTCGACCTGCTGGCCGAGGCCGAGACGGTCATCCCCGATTCCGCGAGCCTGGTCGTGCCGAGCCGGACGGTGCACCTGCCGCTGTCCTGGGACGATCCGTCCACCCGCGAGGCCATCATCCGCTACATGCACGGCGTCCGCGCCGACGCGCCGTGGTGCCCGTGGAACATCGAGTTCATCCGCCGCATGAACGGGCTCGGCTCGGTGCAGGACGTCTACGACACCGTCTTCGACGCCGAGTACCTCGTCCTCGGCCTCGGCGACGTCTACCTCGGGGCCCCCGTCGCCACGCCGACGGACCCGCGCCACCGCCTGGTCACCACCAAATACAACCCCGCCCGCACCTGGACCCCGGAGAACGCGGTCGGCATCGGCGGCGCCTACCTGTGCATCTACGGGATGGAGGGCCCCGGCGGCTACCAGTTCGTCGGCCGCACGACCCAGGTCTGGAACCACAGCGCCCGCCCGGGGGGCACCGTCCGCCCCGGCGCCGACCGCTTCCCCACCGAGTCCGAAACCCCGTGGCTGCTGCGCTATTTCGACCGCATCCGCTGGTACCCGGTCGAGCCCGACGAGCTCCTGGATCTGCGCGCCGACTTCGCGGCGGGCAACGTCGACATCCGCACCGAGCCCGGCGAGTTCGCCCTCGCCGACTACCGCGCCTTCCTCGCCGACAACGCCGACTCCATCGCCGCGTTCCGGCACACCCAGTCCCTCGCCTTCAGCGCCGAACGCGAATCCTGGAAGCAGGCGGGCGAACTCACCGAGGACTGAGGTCGCGACCGCTCAGTCCTGATCGCGTCGCGCCATCTTCGTCGCCTCCGGATTCGTCGCGTCGCGGAGGATCCGCAACCCGGTCACCAGGCCGTCGAGCTGCGCCGGGGTCAGCAGCCCCGTGAACCACTGCTGGAGGGCGGCCAGATAGTCGGGCAGCACCTCGGCCAGCCGTTGCGCACCGGCCGGGGTGAGCGCCGCGTAGGCGCTGCGGCGGTCGGCCGGGTCGAGGCGCCGTTCGACCAGACCGGCGCGGTGCAGCCGGTCGACCAGCCGGGTGACGCCGCTGGTGGAGAGCGCGGTCTGGGCGGCCAGGTCGGACATCCGCAGCCGCTGTCCCGGCGACCGCGCGAGGCGCATCAGGGCATTGAGATCCAGGCCCGACAGCCCGTGCGCCCGCCAGACCGGGTCGAGCTTGCCGAGCACCCCCGAGTGGGCCTCGAACAGCAGCCCCGAGATGGTGAGCCGGTCGTCGTCGAACAGAGCCTGCGGATCCATACCGGCCACCCTACGGGATCTACTTGCCACGCGGATAGTTGACATGAGGAATATCTCGGCGTAGAAACATGCCCAAGCAATATTCCTCACGTCAACTAAATGGAGTCATCATGTCGCAGTGGATCGCCGGCTTCCGTTCCGCCGTCATCAGCCCCTACGAGGAGATCAAGCTCGCCGAATCCCTGAGCTTCACCGACCAGACCGTGCGCCAGATCCTGCGCCTCGCGGGCGGCGGCGGCCGGATTCGCCTGGCCCTGACCAACCGATACGGCACCGCGCCGCTGTCCGTCGGCGCGGCCGGGATCGCGCTGCGCAAGACCGGCTCGGCGCAGGCGAGCGACACCGCGCGGCCCGTCCTGGTCGGCGGTGCGGCCGAATTCCTGATCGCCGCGGGCGAATCCGTCGTCACCGACCCGATCGACCTGCCCGTGGCCACGGGCGACGATCTGCTACTGAGCCTCTACCTGCCCGGCCCGACCGGCCTGGCGACGTTTTCCCACCAGCCCGGCGAGATCTCCTACGTCACCGAGGGCGACGCGGTCGACGCGCCGGAACTGCCCGGCGCACAGGAGGTTCCGTTCCGGTTCTACGTCACCGGCGTCGACGTCCTCGACGAGGCGGGCACGCCGGTCGCGGTGGCGCTCGGCGATTCGTGGTTCGAGGGTGTCGGCACCACCATGAGCGCCAACCGCCGGTCGGTCGACGCGCTCAACGCGCGCCTGTCGCGCGGGCACGTGGTCAATCAGGGCATCGCCGGAAACCGGTTGACCCGCACGGAGATCGGCGAGGCGGGCGTCGACCGCCTGCACGACGACGCGCTGTCCGTCCCCGGCGCGACCGACGTCCTGATCAACTTCGGCATCAACGACCTCATCCTCGGCGCCATGGCGGGCCAGGCCCCCGCCACCAGCGACGACCTCGTCACCGCCTTCACCGCCCTGGCCGCCCGCGCCCACGCCGCCGGCCTGCGCGTCCACGCCGCCACCATCGGCCCCTACGCCGGCTGCGTGTTCCCCGGCATGCCCATCGCCGAAACGCTGCCCACCCGCCGCTCCGTCAACGAATGGCTCCGCACCACCGACCTCTTCGACTCGGTGTTCGACGTCGCCCGCGCGGTGGAAGACCCCGCCCGGCCCGATTACATCCGCCCGGATTTCGACTCGGGCGACGGAATGCACCTCAACGACGCGGGCGCCGCGGCCATGGCGGCGGCCGTCGACATCGACGCCTTGTTCATCGAGTGAGCGGATTCGGCGGCAGCCGGGTCCGAGGCGACTCAGGCCCCGCTGCCGGGTAGCAGATCCGCCGGATCGATGGTGATCTCGACAGCCGTCCGGATGGTCGCCGCCGCACCTGCGGCGACACGATGGGTTTGCTGATAGGTGCCGTCCGGACCGAGCACGGACGCGAACAGTACCGGCAGAGTCTCCCCCGGGAGTTGCCCTTTGAAGGGATTCGTCTCGATCCGCCAGTACGCGGGAACCCCGGCCTGCGCATACACGACCGGCTTCACCAACCGGTCCTGCAAGGTCGTCGACCGCGAAACCACCTCGACCACGAGAACGGCCTGCCCGGCGGGAATCCCCCGACCTTCCCAGTCGATCGCGCCTTCGACCACGATGAGATCGGGGATCGGCTCGTCGTCGCCGATCAGCAGACCGACCCCCTCGAGGACCGACTGGTCGGCGGCGACCACGGAATCCAGCAGCCTGCCCAACCTCCGGATCACCCACTGATGTTTCGGCTTGGGGGCTGCGTTCACGACGAGCTGGCCATTCAACACCTCATAACGCAATCCGTCATCGGGCATGTGGTCCAGATCAGCCGCGGTCCACTCCGCGGAGCGCGGTACCGGCATGACCACGGAAACCACCTCTCACCTCGATGAACCGGGTGCGTGCGCGACACGCAGACGCGTGCCCAGTCTACCGCAACCGGGCACGCGCCGACGTCCTCACGTCAGTCGACCTCGATCACCGTGACCTCGCCGTCGGCGGCGTCGATCGGGTCTCCGGCCGCCACGAACCAGTGGGTCACCTCGCCGTCGGCCAGGTCGTCGGCGACCTCGCCGTCCGGCAGGACCGACAGCGCGCCCGCGGTGGCGGCGGCGAGGAACTCCCAGACCGCGGCGCGGCCGGAGGAGCGGGTGGTGAAGGTCGTGCACTCGTAGTCGATGCCGTGTTCCTCGCGCAGGCGCTGGGCCAGCGCCAGGGCGGCGGACTGCGTCACGACCTCGGTGTCGTCGCCGGAGAGCAGGACGAACGCCGGGTCGTCCTCGCCGAGCGGGCGCACCCGGTCGGCGTAGGACACGGGATGCGCCGCCGCGGCGGCGATCTCGGCTTCCAGGTCCGCCATCACCAGCCACTGGCCCGCCACGCCCGCGACGGGCTCGGCCGACAGGCCGTAGGCCGCGCCCGCGGCGGCGAGCTCGACGCCGGACAACCCGCCGGCGAACAGCACCGCCGCGCCTGCCTTCTGGACCGCCCAGGTCGCCAGCACCGAGTCCACGCCGCGCGGCAGCGACAGCGCGACCACGTCGCCGGGCCCGACCCCGCGGCCGATGAGGACACGGGCCAGCTGCGAGGACTTGCGGTCCAGCGCGCTGTAGGCGATCTCGCTGTCGCCGCGCAGCAGGGCAGGCGCCTGCGGGTCGGCCTCGACGACCTCGCCGAGCACCTTGGCCACGGTCTGCGCGCCGAGGCGGGCGGCCGGCTCGGCGGCCGAGACCGTCGCGGCCGCACCGGATTCGGCGAGCAGCTCGGCCCGCTCACTCGCGTCGAGGATGTCGATGTCGCCGACCAGGCCGCTCGGGTTGAGCAGCAGTTCGTCGAGGACGCGCAGCAGTCGCCGCGACAGCGTGCGCACCTCCTCGGCGGTGTAGGTGCTCGTCAGGTACTTCATCGTGATCTCGATGGTCGACTCGGCCATCACCACCAGCGTGAGCGGGTAGTGCGTGGCGTCGTCGAGGCCGACACCGGTGACCTGCATGCCGTCGATGGAGCTGGCCGCGGTGACCGCGTCCTTGTCCATCGGGTAGGACTCGAACACCAGCAGCGTGTCGAACTGCGCGCCGATGCCCGCCACCCGCTGGATGTCGGTCAGGCCGACGTAGTGGTGGCTGAGCAGCTCGGCCTGTTCACCCTGCACCGTCTTGGTCAGGTCCTCGGCGGTGGCCCGGTCGTCGATGCGGATCCGGACCGGCAGGGTGTTGATGAACAGGCCGACCATGGATTCCACGCCCGGCAGCTCGGCCGGACGCCCGGACACGGTCGCGCCGAACACCACGTCGTCGCGGCCGGTGAGACGGCCGACCACGATGCCCCAGGCGGTCTGCAGCAGCGTGTTGACGGTGACACCGAGCTCGCCCGCGTGCTTGCCGAGCGCGCGGGTCTTCTCGGCGTCGATCTCCACGACGATCTTGTCGAGTTCGTAGCGCTCCTCGGTGCGCGGGCCG
Source organism: Nocardia thailandica NBRC 100428 (assembly GCF_000308795.1). Lineage (GTDB taxonomy): Bacteria > Actinomycetota > Actinomycetes > Mycobacteriales > Mycobacteriaceae > Nocardia > Nocardia thailandica. The sequence continues at coordinate 22,245 of NZ_BAGK01000208.1, forward strand.
GACGCGAGCTGCGTCGGACCCTCGACCCCGGCCAGGGCGTCGGCCCAGGCCTGCAGCGAGACCTCGCGGTCCCAGCCCGACAGCCAGGACAGGAAGCTGCGGTAGGAGGCCACGCGCGGCAGCGCGGTGAGGTCACCGCGGACCGCGTAGAGCACCAGCAGGTCGCGCAGCAGCAGCGGCATCGACCAGCCGTCGACCAGGATGTGGTGGACGGTGATGGCCAGGTGCGCCTTCTCGTCCTCGGTCCGGTACAGGCTGAACCGGATGAGCGGCGCGGTGCCCATGTCGAACTGCCGTGCCTGGTTGGCGGCGAGCAGTTCCCGCAGGCGCGGCATGCGCTCGTCGGCGGGCAGGTCGCGCAGATCGGTCTCGTTCCACGGCACGTCGAGCTCGCCGAGGACGACCTGGACCGGTTGGCCCGCCGAGTCGGTGACGAAGGCGGTGCGCAGGTTCGGGTACCGGTCGAGCACGGCCTGGGCGGCACCGCGCAACCGGTCGACGTCGAGGGTGCCGGTCAGGTCGAGCACGGCCTGCACGGTGTAGACGTCGACGGTCGAGGAGCTGAGCATGGCGTGGAACAGCAGGCCCGACTGCAGCGGCGAGAGCGGCCACACCTCCGACAGGGCGGGGTAGTCGCGTTCCCACTGCTCGAGGTCGCTTTGGCCGACCCGGACCAGCGGCATGTCCGACGGCGTGTGACCGCCGGAGCCGGGCCGCCGGGCGTGGGTGGCCAGCGCGGTGAGCGCCTCGACGAACAGGTCGGCGAACTCCTGGGCCCGGTCGCGGGTCAGCAGACCGGTGGGGAACGCGATGTTGGCGCCGAGGCGCGGCCCGTCGGCACCGTCCTCGACGATGGCGTTGATGTCCAGCGTCGCGTTGGCGGGCATGTCCAGGTCCATCTCGGCGTCGAGACGGCCGAGGTCGGCCACCGGCACCCAGCCCAGTTCCGCGAGTTCGGCGGGGATCTCGCCCGCCGACATACGGCCCAGGTAGTTGAAGGAGATCTGGCCGACGGAGGGCAGACCCGCTTCGCCTGCGAGGTACTTCAGCATGCCGTAGCCGATGCCCTTGTCCGGCACGGCCAGCATCTGCTCCTTGACGGCCTTGATCGCCGAGCCGAGCGCGGCGCCGCCCGCGAAGGCGTCGTCGAGATCGGTGCCCGCCAGATCGAGCCGGACCGGGAACGCCGTGGTGAACCAGCCGACGGTGCGCGACAGGTCGGCGCCGGGGACGATCTCCTCCTGGCGGCCGTGGCCTTCCAGCTTGATCAACACCGCGTCGGACGGCGCGGTCGAGGGCGTGCCGGTCGCGTCCCCGCGCCAGCGTGACACGGCCAGGGCGAGCGCGGTGAGCAGACCGTCGTTGACCCCGCCGTGGTAGAGGCCGGGCACGGCGGTGAGCACCGCGTCGGTGACCTCCGGCGACAGGGTGATCTGCACCCGGTCGACGGTGGCGAAGGTGTCGACGGCCGGGTCGAAGGCCCGCGCGCCGAGCAGCGGGTCGGCGGTGGCCGAGACCTCGCGCCAGAACGGCAGTTCCGCCTTGCGCTCGGGCGAACCGGCCTGCTCGACCAGGCTGTGCGCCCAGCGCCGCATGGTGGTCCCGTTGGCGGGCAGCGCGACCGGCTGACCGGACACGATCTGCGACCAGGCCAGGCCGAGGTCCGGGATCAGGATGCGCCAGGAGACGCCGTCGACCACGAAGTGGTGGCCGACGATCAGCAGCACGTCCCGACGGCGCACGCCGGATGCGGTCGGCTCGAAGGCGAACCACAGGAACTGCACCATCGCCGCGTTCGCGGGATCGAGCCGTCCCATGGCCTCGTCGAACTCGCCGCTGGCCAGCTTGCTCAGCTGTTCGTCGGCGATGTCGGCGGGCACCTCGACCCGGCGCACCAGCCGGGCGACGTCGACCGCGCCCGGCGCGAGCGCCTCGAACTTCCAGCCGCTCGCCTCGCTGCCGGTGACCCGCGAGCGCAGCACGTCGTGGTGGTCGAAGACCGCCCCGATGGTCGCGTGCAGGGTGTCGGCGTCGATGCCCTCGGGCAGGCGCAACACCATCGACTGGGAGAACCGGTCGTAGGAGGAGCCGCTGCCCAGGATCTGGCGCATGATCGGCAGCATCGGGATCTCGCCGACACCGCCGCCCGGCAGCTCCTCCAGGACGATGTCCTCGGCCTCGCCCGCGAGCACCGCGATCTCGGCCAGGCCGGCGACGGTGCGCTTCTCGAACACGTCGCGCGGCTTGAACAGCACGCCGCGGTCCTTGGCACGGGAGACCAGCTGGATCGACAGGATCGAGTCGCCGCCGAGGGCGAAGAACGAGTCGTCGAGGCCGACCGCGTCCACGCCGAGCACCTCGGCGAAGACCTCGGCGATGACCGCCTCCAGTTCGCCCGCGGGAGCACGGAATTCGCGGGGGGCGAGCACCGGCTCGGGCAGCGCCCTGCGGTCCAGCTTGCCCTGCGGGGTCATCGGGATCTCGTCCAGGACGACGACCGCCGCGGGCACCATGTGCGCGGGCAGCTGCTGGGCGGCGAACTCGACCAGCGCGGCCGGGTCGGCGGCGCGGCCGTCGGCGGCACGGACGTAGGACACCAGGATGGTGGCGCCCGCGTCGGTGGCGCGGCCGATGGTCACCGCGAAGTCGACGTCGTCGTGCGCGGTGAGCACCGCGTCGATCTCGCCCAGCTCGATGCGGAAACCGCGGATCTTGACCTGGAAGTCGTTGCGGCCCACGTACTCCACGACCGGCTTGCCGTTGACCGTGCGCCAGGCGACGACGTCGCCGGTGCGGTAGAGCCGCTCGCCGACGGTGCCGTACGGGTCGGCGACGAACCGCTCGGCGGTGAGACCGGCGCGGGCGTGATAGCCGCGCGCCAGCGACACGCCGCCCAGGTACAGCTCGCCCGCCACGCCCTCGGGCACCGGCCGCAGGCGCGCGTCGAGCACCAGCGCTTTCGCGCCCGCGATGGGCCCGCCGATGTTCATGGTGTCGCCGGGCAGCAGCGGGTCGGACAGGTTGGTGGCGATGGTCGCCTCGGTGGGGCCGTAGGCGTTGTAGAACCGGTGGTGCGCCGGGTCCGCGGCCGCGGAGTGCCAGTTGGCCACCAGGTCGACCGGTGCCTTGTCGCCGCCGACGATCAGCGCCTGCAGTCCGGCCAGCGCCGCGGGCTCCATCGACGCCGCGACCAGCGGGGTGAGGAACACGTGGGTGAGCCGCTCGGCGCGGATCAGGTCGGCCAGTTCCTCGCCGCCGACGACGCCCTGCGGGGTGATCACCAGCGTGCCCGCCGAGCCGACGGCGAGCAGGAATTCGAGGACGGAGGCGTCGAAGGACGGCGAGGCGAACGCGAGGGTGCGCGCGTCCGGGCCGAGGCCGAACTGCGCGACCTCGGCGGCGGCGAAGTTCGGCACGCCCGCGTGCGCGACCACGACGCCCTTGGGCAGACCCGTCGAGCCGGAGGTGTAGATGACGTAGGCGGTGTTGGCCGGGCGCACCGCGCCACGGCGGTCCGCGTCGGTGATCGGCGCGCCGGATTCGGCGGCGATCTCGGCCTCGACGGCCGCGTCGTCGAGCACCAGCCAGTCGCCCAGGGCGGGCGCCGGCAGGTGGTCGGCCTCGGCGGTGATCGTGATGCCCAGCGCCGCACCGGAATCGCTCATCATGTGCGCGATGCGCTCGGCCGGGTACTTCGGGTCGACGGGCAGGAACGCCGCGCCCGCCTTGGTGACCGCCCAGATGGCCAGGGTGGTGTCGAGCGAGCGCTGCATCGCGATGGCGACGATCGTCTCCGGCGCCGCGCCGCGCGCGATCAGGACCCGGGCCAGGCGCGAGGACGCCTCGTCCAGTTCGGCGTAGGTCAGCGAACGACCGCCGGTGCTGTCCGGCGCGACGAGGGCCTGGCCGTCCGGGTTGGCCGCCACGGCCTTCGCCAGCAGCTCGGGCAGCGTGCTCGCGGGCACGGCCGGGCCGCCGGTCCGCGACAGCAGCGCGTCGCGCTCGCCCGCCTCGAGGAGTTCGAGGTCGCCGACCGGGACGGTGGTGTCGCTGACGATGCCCGCCAGCAGGCGCTGGAACCGCCGCGCGAACTCCTCGACCGTGTCCTGGTCGAACAGGTCGCGGGCGAAGGAGAACTCGGCGTAGGCGCCCGCGCCCGATTCCTCGCCCGCCGCGGCCTCGCGGACGGTGAGCAACAGGTCGAACTTGGCGGTGTCGACGTCGAAGTCGACCGCCGAGACCCGCAGGCCCGGCAGTTCGAAGGTGGCGTCGGGCAGGTTCTCGAACGACAGCGCCACCTGGAACAGCGGGTGCCGCGCGGTGGAGCGCTCGGGGTTGAGCAGTTCCACGAGGCGCTCGAACGGGATGTCGGCGTGCGCGAAGGCGGCCAGGTCGGCGTCGCGGGCGTGGCCGAGCAGTTCGTCGAAGGTGAGCTCGGACCGCACGTGGGTGCGCAGGGCCAGCGTGTTGACGAACATGCCGATGACGCCGTCGAGTTCGGCCTCGCCGCGGCCCGCGATCGGGGTGCCGACCACGATGTCGTCGGTGCCCGACATGCGCGCCAGGAACACCGCGAGGGCGGTGTGCACGACCATGAACAGCGTCGCGTTCCGCTCCCGGGCGATCCCCGAGAGCCCGGCGTGGACGTCGGCGGCGATCGGGAAGATCACCCGGCCGCCCGCGAAGGACTGCGTCGTGGGACGCGGCCGGTCGGTGGGCAGGTTCAGCTCGTCGGGCACGCCGGCCAGGGCGCGCTTCCAGAACGCGGCCTGCTGGGAGAGCAGGCTCTGTTCGTCGGTCTCCGAGCCGAGCACCTCGCGCTGCCAGATGCTGTAGTCCGCGTACTGCACCGGCATCGGCGCCCAGCCGGGCTCCGTCCCGGCCGCGCGCGCGGCGTAGGCGATCATGACGTCACGGGTCAGCGGGCCCATGGACCAGCCGTCGGCGCTGATGTGGTGGGCGACGAAGACGAGGACGTACTCGCCGTCCGCGTCGTGTCCGGCGGCGGTTTCGGTGCGTGACGACGCGGACCCGTCGGACGCGCCCCCGCTGGTCGCGGTGACCCGGAACAGCTTGGCGCGCAACGGGACCTCGGCCACCACGTCGAACCCGTGGGCGATGACGGCGGCGATGGCCGCCTGCACCGCGTCGGGCGCGACGTCGACCGGCGTCAGGTCGGGCACGTTGCCCTCGACCGGCAGGATCACCTGGTGCGGGGTGCCGTCGAACACCGGGTAGACCGTGCGCAGGGTCTCGTGGCGGGCCAGCACGTCGGCGACGGCCAGCTGCAGCGCGGTCACGTCGAGGTCGCCGGAGAGGCGGACCGCGACCGGGATGTTGTTGACCGCCGAGCCGGTGTCGAACTGGTTGAGGAACCACATGCGCTGCTGCGCGAGCGACAGCGGCACCTGGTCGGGTCGCGGGCCTGCGGTCAGCGCGCGGCGGCCTGCCACCGCGCCCTGCTCGACCTTCACCGCGAGCCCGGCGACCGTGGACGCCTCGAAGAGCAGGCGGACGGGCACCCGGCTGTCCAGCGCCGCGCCGAGGCGGGCGGCGACCTGGGTGGCCAGCAGCGAGTTGCCGCCGAGGGCGAAGAAGTCGTCGTCGGCGCCGACCCGGTCGGCCGAGAGCACCTCGCCGAACACCCGCGCCACGATCTCCTCGATCGGGGTCGACGGCGCCCGGAAGGCCGTGGTCTCGAACTCCGGCTCCGGCAGGGCCTTGCGGTCCAGCTTGCCGTTGACATTCAGCGGAAGGGCGTCGAGCACCACGAACGCGGCCGGCACCATGTAGGACGGCAACCCGCCCGACAGCGCCGACTTCACCCGCGCCACATCGACATCCGCGCCGACCAGGTAGGCGACCAGACGGTCACCGGTACGCGGATCCGACTTGGCCAGCACCGCGGCCTGCGCGACCTCCGGCAGCGCCAGCAGCGCGGCCTCGATCTCGCCCAGCTCGATGCGGAAACCACGGATCTTGACCTGGAAGTCGGTGCGGCCGCGGTAATCCAGCTCCCCGCCCGCGTTCCATGCCACCAGGTCACCGGTGCGGTACATCCGCTCGCCCGGGGAGAACGGGTTCGCCACGAACCGGTCCGCCGTCAGATCCGCGCGGCCGAAGTAGCCGCGCGCCAGCTGCGCGCCGGCCAGGTACAGCTCGCCCGACACCCCGTCGGGCACCGGCCGGAGCCTGCCGTCGAGCACGTAGACCCGGCTGTTCCATTCGGGCGCGCCGATGGACACCGAGGTCACGTCGCCCGCGCCGACCCGGTGCGAGGTGATCGAGACCGCGGCCTCGGTCGGGCCGTAGAGGTTGAACAGCTCGATGCGCGGCCGCTCGGCGCGGAAGCGCTGCGCCAGCGCGCCCGGCAGGGCCTCGCCGATGGCCAGCACCCGCCACAGCGAGTCCGGCAGGTCGGCGGCGAGCAGCGCGTCGAGCATGGACGGCACCACGTGCAGCGTGGTGACCCACTCGCGGGCCATCAGCTCGTTCAGGTACGCCGGGTCGCGGTGGCCGTCGGGCGCGGCGATGACCAGGCGGCCGCCGCACACCGCCGCCGACCAGAACTCCCAGACCGAGAGGTCGAAGGTGGCCGCGGTCTTGAGCAGCACCGCGTCGGCGGCGTCCATGCCGAATTCGACCAGCTTCCACTGCAGCTGGTTCGCGATGGCGCCGTGCGGCACCGCGACGCCCTTCGGGCGCCCGGTCGAACCGGAGGTGAAGATGACGTAGGCGGTGTTGCCCGGGCGCAGCGGGGCGACCCGCTCGGCGTCGGTGACCGGCTTCGCCGGGTAGCCCGCCAGGTCCAGCTCGTCGAGCGACACGACCGGCGATGCGCTCGCGGGCGCCGCGTGGAACTCCGCCTCGGCGTTGGTCAGCACGCAGACCGGTGCCGCCGTCTCGAGGATGTAGTTCGTGCGCTCGGCCGCCTGGTCGGGGTCGACCGGCACGTACGCGCCACCGGACTTGGCGACGGCGTACATGGCGACGACCAGGTCCACCGACCGGCGCAGGGCCAGCGCGACCCGCGACTCCGGGCCGACACCGAGGGAGATCAGGTGCCGCGCGAGGCGGTTCACCCGGTCGTCCAGCTCGGCGTAGGTGAGCTGTCCGCCGTCGTCGGTCACCAGCGCGACCGCCTTCGGATCGGCGGCGACGGTGGCGTCGAGCAGCGAGACCAGGGTGGCCTCGGTGTCGACGGCGGTGTCGGTGGCGTTGCGGGCGTCGAGCAGCTGGGCGCGCTCGGCGGCCGTCAGCAGGTCGAGGTCGCCGACCGGGGTGCGCGGCGCGGCCACGATCTCGGCGAGCAGCTGATGGAACCGGGCGAGGAAGCCCTCGACCGTGGCGTGGTCGAACAGGTCGGTGGCGTAGGTCAGCACGCCGCCCATGCCCTGCGGGGCGCCGGTCTCGTCGTAGGTGTCGCCGATGATCAGGTGCAGGTCGAACTGCGACAGGTTGCTGTCGACGTCGAGGCCGGTCACCGTCAGGCCGGGCAGCTCCAGCGCGGCGCGCGAGATGTTCTGGAAGGACAGGCCGACCTGGAACAGCGGGTGCCGCGCGGTGGAGCGGACCGGGTTGAGCACCTCGACGAGGCGCTCGAACGGCACGTCGGCGTTGGCGAAGGCGGCCACGTCGTCGGCGCGCTGGCGGGCCAGCAGGTCGGCGAACGGCTCGCCCGCGTCCACCCGGGTCCGGAAGACCAGGGTGTTGACGAACATGCCGATCATGTCGTCGAGCGCGGCCTCGCCACGGCCCGCCATGGGGGTGCCGATGGCGATGTCGTCGGTGCCCGACAGGCGGGCCAGCAGCACGGCCAGCGCGGTGTGCACGAGCATGAACACCGTGGCGCCCTCGGCGCGGGCCAGTTCGGCCAGCGCCCGGTGGGTCTCGGCGTCGATGCGCACGTCGACCTTCGATCCGGCGAAGGTCTGGGTCGCCGGGCGCGGCCGGTCGCTGGGCAGGTCGAGCTGGTCGGGCAGGTCCGCGAGGGCCTGCTTCCAGAAGGACACCTGCTTGCTGGCCATCGACTCCGGGTCGTCCTCGGAGCCGAGCAGCTCGCGCTGCCAGATGCTGTAGTCGGCGTACTGCACCGACAGCGGCGCCCAGCCCGGCTCGGCGCCCGCGGCGCGGGCGGCGTAGGCGGTCATGAGGTCGCGGGTCAGCGGGGCGACCGAGGAGCCGTCGCCGGAGATGTGGTGGATGACCATCGCCAGCACGTACTCGCCCGCGACGGACCCGGCCGGCCGGGTCGCGCCGTCGGGCGCGGCGTCCTCGATCCGGAACAGGGCGACCCGCAACGGCACCTCGACGGTGACGTCGAAGATGGTCGAGATCAGTTCCGTGACAGCGGCTTCCACCTGATCGGCGGCGACGGTGCGCTCGTCGAAACGGGGCTGCGCCTGCGACGGCGGCAGGATGACCTGGGCCGCGCCCGCTTCGGTCTGCGGGTAGACCGTGCGCAGGATCTCGTGGCGCGCGACCAGGTCGGCCACGGCGGCGCGCAGGGCGGCCACGTCGAGCTCGCCGCTCAGGCGCACGGCGACGGGCACGTTGTAGGCCGCCGACTGGGTGTCGAAGCGGTTGAGGAACCACATGCGCTGCTGCGCGAGCGACAGCGGGATGTGCTCGGGGCGCGGTCCCGCGGTCAGCTGCTTGCGGCCGCCCGCGCCGGTGAGCTGCTCGACCCGGTGGGCCAGCGCGGCGACGGTGGACGCCTCGAACAGCAGGCGCACGGGCACCCGGGTGTCGAGGGCCTCGCCGAGGCGGGCCGCGACCTGCGTCGCCAGCAGGGAGTTACCGCCCCAGGCGAAGAAGTCGTCGTCGAGGCCGATGCGCTTGTCGGCGTCGGCGCCGAGGCGCAGCACGTCGGCGAAGGTCGCCGCCACGATCTGTTCGGCCGGGGTGACCGGCGCGCGGAAGACCGCCTTCTCGAAGGTGGGCTCGGGCAGCGCCTTGCGGTCGAGCTTGCCGTTGGCGTTGAGCGGCAGGGCGTCCAGGCCGACGAACACCGACGGCACCATGTAGGACGGCAGTTCCGCCGACAGCGCCGCGGCAAGGGCCTGCTTGTCCGGCTCGCCCGCGGTGACCACGTAGGCGACGAGGCGGTCGCCGATCACCGGATCGGTGTGGGCGAGCACGGCCGCCGCGGAGACCTCGGGCAGGCGGAGCAGCGCGGCCTCGATCTCGCCGAGCTCGATCCGGAAACCACGGATCTTCACCTGGAAGTCGGTGCGGCCCCGATAGTCCAGCTCACCCTCGGCGTTCCACGCCACCAGGTCACCGGTGCGGTACATCCGCTCGCCCGGGGAGAACGGGTTCGCCACGAACCGGTCCGCCGTCAGATCCGCGCGGCCGAAGTAGCCACGCGCCAACTGCGCGCCCGCCAGGTACAGCTCGCCGGACACGCCGGCCGGGACCGGGCGCAGGCGCGAATCCAGCACGTAGACCCGGCTGTTCCATTCCGGCGCGCCGATCGACACCGATACCCGGTCGGCCTCGGTGACCTCGTGGCTGGTGATCGACACCGCCGCCTCGGTCGGGCCGTACAGGTTGAACAGGGTCGCGGCGTTGCCCGCGCGGAACCGCTGCGCGGTCGCCGCGGGCAGCGCCTCGCCGATGGCGAGTACGCGGCGCAGCGAATCCGGAAGGGTGCCCGCGGATTCGGTGAGCAGCGCGTCGAGCATGGAGGGCACGACGTGCAGGGTGGTGACGCCGGTGTCCCGCATGAGGTCGTTGAGGTAGCCGGGATCCCGGTGCCCGTCGGCGGTGGCCACGACCACCCGGCCGCCGCACACCGCGGCGGTCCAGAACTCCCAGACCGACAGGTCGAAGGTCGCGGCGGTCTTGAGCAGGATCGCGTCCTCGGCGCCGAGGCCGAATGCGGCGGTCTCCCAGAGCAACTGGTTGACGATCGCACCGTGCGGCACCGCCACGCCCTTGGGGCGGCCGGTCGAGCCGGAGGTGAAGATCACGTAGGCCGTGTTGGCGGGCGTGAGCGTGCCACGGCGCTCGGCGGCGGTGATCGCCGCGTCGGACACGGCCTCCAGCGCGAGCTCGTCGAGGACGAGCACCGGCGCGGCCTCGGTGGCGAAGCCGTCGGCGGCGGTGGTGAGGACGCGGGCCGGGGCCGCGGTCTCCAGGATGTAGCCGATGCGGTCGGCCGGCTGCGCCGGGTCGACCGGCACGTAGGCCGCGCCCGTGCGGGCGACCGCGTACATGGCGATCACCAGCTCGGCGGAGCGGCCGATGGCCAGCGCCACCCGGTCCTCGACACCGATGCCCGCGGCGATCAGGTGCCGGGCGAGCCGGTTCACCCGGGCGTCGAGCGCGGCGTAGGTGAGCTCGACGCGCCCGTCGGCGGTGTCGGCGACCAGCGCGACCGCGTCCGGCGTCGCCGCGACCGCGCGATCGAGCAGCGAGACCAGCGTGGCCTCGGTGTCGACCTCGTGCGCGGTGTCGTTCCACGCGGTGAGGATGCGCGCGTTCTCGTCCGCGTCGAGCAGGTCGATGTCGCCGACGCGCACCGTGATGTCGGCGGTGACGGCGTCGAGCACCCGCACGAACCGGTCGGCGAAGCCCTGGACGGTGGCCTCGTCGAACAGGTCGATGGCGTAACCGAATTCGGTGACCAGCTCGGCCGGGTCGCCGTCCTCCGTGTAGCGGTCGTAGAGGGTCACGTGCAGGTCGGTCTTGGCCAGCTGCGAGTCGTATTCCACGCCGCTGACGGTCAGCCCGGGCAGTTCGAAGGTGGTCTCGCCCAGGTTCTGGAACGACAGGCCGACCTGGAACAGCGGGTTGCGCGCGGTGGAGCGGACCGGGTTGATGACCTCGACCAGGCGCTCGAACGGCACGTCGGCGTTGGCGAAGGCCTCGAGGTCGCGCTCGCGCACGTCGGCGAGCAGCTCGGCGAAGGTCGCGCCCTGGTCGACCGCGGTGCGGAAGACCAGGGTGTTGACGAACATGCCGATGAGGTCGTCGAGTTCGCGCTCGCCGCGGCCCGCGATCGGGGTGCCGACGGCGATGTCCTCGGTGCCCGACAGGCGCGCGAGCAGCACGGCGAGGGCGGCGTGCACGACCATGAACAGCGAGGCGTTGTTGGCCCGCGCGAGTTCGTGCAGGCCCGCGTGGCGGACCGGGTCGATCTCGAAGCTGATCGCCTTGCCCTGGAACGACTGCGCGGGCGGGCGCGGCCGGTCGGCGGGCAGTTCGAGCTGGTCGGGCAGGCCGGCCAGCGCGGCCGACCAGTAGGCGACCTGCTTGGCCGACAGCGATTCCGGATCGGACTCGTCGCCGAGCACGGCACGCTGCCACAGCGCGTAGTCCGCGTACTGCACCGGCAGCGGCGTCCACTGCGGCGCCTCGCCCCGCACACGCGAGGCGTAGGCGACCATGACGTCGCGGGCCAGCGGGCCCATCGACGAGCCGTCGGCGGAGACGTGGTGCACGGTGAAGGCCAGCACGTGCTCCGACGCACTCAGCCGGAACAGCGCCACCGCCAGCGGCACCTCGGTGGTGACGTCGAAGGTGGTCATGGCGAATTCGACGACCTTGCCGATGAGCTCGGCCTCGCTGACCTCGATGTGCTGGATCCGGGCGCGGCTCTGCGACACGGGCAGGATCACCTGGTGCGGGCCGTCGGCCGAGCGCGGGTAGATCGTGCGCAGCATCTCGTGCCGGGCGAACACGTCGCCGATGGCCTGTTCCAGCGCGGCGACGTCCAGGTCGCCGGTGAGGCGCACGGCCAGCGGGATGTTGTCGACGGCCGAGGTGGCGGTGTCGAACTGGTTGAGGAACCAGTAGCGCTGCTGGGCGGGCGAGAGCGGCAGGATCTCGGGCCGCTCCCCCGCGGTCAGGCGCGGGCGGACCCGGCCCGATCCGGCGTTGCGCTCGGCGCGGGCGGCCAGCGCCGAGACCGTGGAGGCCTCGAACAGGTCGCGCACGGCCAGGTGGGTGTCCAGGGCCGCGCCGAGGCGGGCGGTGACCTGGGTGGCCAGCAGCGAGTTGCCGCCGAGCTCGAAGAAGTCGTCGTCGGCGCCGACCCGGGCCAGGCCGAGCACGTCGCCGAAGGTGCCCGCGACGATCTCCTCGATCGGGGTGGCGGGCGCGCGGAACTGCTTGGCCTCGAACACCGGCGCGGGCAGCGCCTTGCGGTCGAGCTTGCCCGAGGCGTTGAGCGGGAAGGCGTCGAGCACCACGAACGCGGTGGGCACCATGTAGCCGGGCAGCGCCCCGCCGAGTTCGGCGCGCACGGCGTCGAGGTCGATGCTCACGACCGTGCCCGCCGCGGGAACTCCCGAGGGCTCCGCGAGGTCACGCTGCGCTCCCGACTCCTGGCCCGCCGGTCGCACCCGCTGAGCCGGGATGACGTAGGCGACCAGCTGATCGCCGAGACGCTCGTCGGAACGGACGACGACCACCGCCTGCGCGATGGACGGGACCGCCGTGAGCGCGGCCTCGATCTCGCCGAGCTCGATGCGCAGGCCGCGCAGCTTGACCTGGAAGTCGGTGCGGCCCAGGTACTCCAGCTCGCCGTGCGTGATGCGGCCGGCGGGCCCGGAGGCGGTGGCAGAGCGTGACCCCGCAGGGCCCTCCGGAGTATCCGCATCGGCCACCGCGGTCCAGGTGACCAGGTCGCCGGTGCGGTACATGCGGGCGCCCTTGCCGGAGAACGGATCCGCGACGAACCGGTCGGCGGTCAGGTCGGGCCGGGCGACGTACCCGCGGGCCAGCTGGACGCCGGCCAGGTACAGCTCGCCGGGCACCCCGGGCGGGACCGGGTGCAGGCGCGAGTCCAGCACGTAGACCTGCGTGTTGTAGACCGGTGCGCCGATCGGCACCGAGGTGGTGTCGGCGTCGGTGACCTCGTGGAAGGTCACGTCGACCGCGGCCTCGGTGGGACCGTACAGGTTGTGCAGGCGGGCACCGGTCAGCTCGCGCAGGCGCTGCGCGGTCGGCGCGGGCAGCGCCTCGCCGGAGGCGAACACCGTACGCAGGCCGGTGCACTCGGCCGCCGCCTCCTCGGCGACGAAGACCGACATCATCGACGGCACGAAGTGGGTGGTGGTCACGCCCTCCTCGACGATGAGCCGCGCCAGGTAGGCCGGGTCGCGGTGGCCGTCGGGCTTGGCGACGACCAGGCGCGCGCCGACCTGCAACGGCCAGAAGAACTCCCACACCGACACGTCGAAGGTCGCCGGGGTCTTCTGCAACACGACGTCGTCGGCGGTCAGGCCGTAGGCGTCCTGCATCCACACCAGCCGGTTGACGATCGCGCCGTGCGGCACGGCGACGCCCTTCGGGCGGCCGGTCGAGCCGGAGGTGAAGATGACGTAGGCGGTGTTCGCCGGGTGCAGCGGGGCGACCCGCTCGTCCTGGGAGACCGGGCCCGCGTCGTACACCGACAGGTCGGCCGCGGCGATGTCGATGGTGTCCACCGAGCCCGCGTCGAATCCGTCGGCGGCGGTGGTCAGCACGCAGACCGGTGCCGCGGTGTCGAGCACGTAGTGCGTGCGCTCGGCCGGGTGATCGGGGTCCAGCGGCACGTAGGCCGCGCCCGCGACGGTCACCGCGTACATGCCGATCACCAGCTCCAGCGAGCGGCGCATGCCGAGGGCGACCATGGTGTCGGGGCCGACGCCGAGCGAGATCAGGTGCCGGGCCAGGCGATTCACCCGTGCGTCGAACTCGGCGTAGGACAGGGACGTCCCCTCGAACGTCAGCGCGATCGCGTCCGGGGTGCGGGCGGCCTGCTCCTGGTAGAGCGAGACCAGCGTCGCGGCGGGGTCGACCGGGAACGCCGTGTCGTTCCAGCCGGTGACGACCTGGCGGCGCTCGTCCTCGTCCAGCAGTTCGATCTCGCCGACCGGCAGCTGCGGGTCGGCCACGACGGCGGTCAGCATCCGCACCAGGCGGCGGGCCAGGGCAGCGATCGTGTCCGCGTCGAACATATCGGTGGCGTAGGCGAATTCGGCCGTCATGCCGTCGGCCGCGCCGTCCGCGCCGACCTTGTCGGACACGTTGAGGTGCAGGTCGAACTTGGCGGTCACCACGTCGAGGGGCACGCCGGCGACCTCGAGGCCGGGGAGTTCGAAGGAGGCCTCGCCGGTGTTCTGGAACGAGAGCATCACCTGGAACAGCGGGTGCCGCGCCTGCGAACGGGCCGGGTTGAGGATCTCCACCAGGCGCTCGAACGGCAGGTCGGCGTGGCCGAAGGCGGCCAGGTCGTTGTCCTTGGTCGCGGCGAGCAGGCCGGCGAACGGCTGGGCCGGATCGACGACGCTGCGCAGCACAAGGGTGTTGACGAACATGCCGATGGCGTCGTCGAGCACCGCCTCGCCGCGGCCGGCGACGGCGGTGCCGATGGCGATGTCGTCGCCGTTGGACAGCCGGGCCAGCAGGGCGGCGAAGGCCGCGTGCACGACCATGAACAGGCTGGCGCCGTGCGTGCGGGCCAGGGCTTCCAGGCCGCGGGTGAGGTCGGCGTCGAGCGAGAACTCGTGCACGCCACCGCGGTTGGAGGCGACCGCCGGGCGCGGCCGATCGCTGGGCAGGTCGAGCTGGTCGGGCAGCCCGGCCAGGTTGCGCGACCAGTAGGCGACCTGCTGGGCGATGGTCGAGGACGCGTCGTCCTCCGAGCCGAGGGTCTCGCGCTGCCAGAGCGCGAAGTCGGCGTACTGCACCGGCAGCGGCGCCCAGCCGGGCGCCTCGCCGCGCGAGCGCGCCGCGTAGGCGATCATCACGTCGCGGGCCAGCGGGCGCACCGACCAGCCGTCGCCGGAGATGTGGTGCACCACGAAGACCAGCACGTGGGTGTCCGGCGCGGTACCCGACCCGGAGACGTGGAACAGCTCGGCCCGCACCGGGACCTCGGCGGTGACGTCGAACCCGGTGAGCACCAGGTCGCTGATCCGCTGCGGCAGTTCGGCCTCGGTGACGGTGATCGGCTCGAGGGCGATGCCGACGCCACCGGCGGGCAGGATGACCTGCACGCCCTGGCCGTCGGCGGTCTCCGGGTACACCGTGCGCAGCACCTCGTGCCGCTCGACGACGTCGGCGACCGCGCGGCGCAGCGCGTCGACGTCCAGGTCGCCGGTGAGGCGGACGGCCAGCGGGATGTTGTTGACCGCGGTGTCGCTGTCGAAGCGGTTGAGGAACCACATGCGCTGCTGCGCGAGCGAGAGCGGGATCTGCTCGGGGCGGGGTCCCGCGACCAGCGCGCGACGGCTGCCGCTGCCGGCCTGGCTCTCCACCTTGACCGCGAGCGCGGCCACGCTCGGCGCCTCGAACAGCGTCCGCACCGGCACCCGGGTGTTCAGCGCCGCGCCGAGGCGGGCGACCACCTGGGTGGCGATGAGCGAGTTGCCGCCGAGGTCGAAGAAGTCGTCGTCGAGGCCGACCGGGCGGTCGCCGTCCAGGCCGAGGACCTCGGCGAAGGTGCGGGCGACGATCTCCTCGACCGGGGTGGTCGGCGCGCGGAACTCGCGCGCCTCGAACACCGGCTCGGGCAGGGCCCGGCGGTCGAGCTTGCCGTTGGCGCTCAGCGGCATGGCGTCGAGCACCACGAACGCCGCGGGCACCATGTACGAGGGCAGCTGCGCGGACAGCGCCGCGCGGAGCACCTCGACGTCGGCGGTCCCGGCGGCGCCCGCCGCGGGCACCACGTACCCGACGAGCTGGTCGCCGGTGCGCTCGTCCGAGCGCAGCACCACGACCGCCTGGGCGACCGACGGGTGGGCGGTCAGCGCGGCCTCGATCTCGCCGAGCTCGATGCGCAGACCGCGCAGCTTGACCTGGAAGTCGGTGCGGCCCAGGTAGGTGAGGGCGCCGTCGGCACCCCAGCGAACCAGGTCGCCGGTGCGGTACATGCGGGCGCCGGGCACGAACGGGTCGGCCACGAAGCGGTCGGCGGTGAGGTCGGCGCGGCCGACGTACCCGCGCGCGAGCTGGATGCCCGCCAGGTACAGCTCACCCGCGACGCCCGGCGCGACCGGGTGCAGACGCGAATCCAGCACGTACGCCTGCGCGTTCAGCACGGGGCGGCCGATCGGCACCGCGCCCTGCACGTCCTCGGCGACCGGCGCGTAGGTGGCGTGCACGGTGAACTCGGTCGGGCCGTACAGGTTGTGCAGCGCGGCCGGGCTGACCCGGCGGAACGCGGCGACCACGTCGGAGGTGAAGGCCTCGCCGGCGATGAGCAGCGCGCGCAGCGACGCGAGCTGGGCGGGCTCCACCGAACCGGCGAACACCGACAGCATGGACGGCACGAACGAGGTGATGGTGACGCCCTCGGCCGCGACGACCTCGGCCAGGTAGGCCGGGTCGCGGTGACCGTCCGGGGTGGCGATCACCATGCGGGCGCCGACGGCCAGGGTGCCGAACAGCTCCCAGACCGACACGTCGAAGGTCTGCGGCGTCTTGAACAGCACCACGTCCTCGGCGTTCAGGTCGTATTCGCCGGTGATCCACCGGATCTGGTTCGCGGCGGCGGCGTGCGAGACCGCCACGCCCTTCGGGCGGCCGGTCGAACCCGAGGTGAAGATGACGTAGGCGGTGTTCGAACCGCGCAGCGGCGCACGGCGATCGGCGTCGGTGAGCTCGTTCTCGCCGTACCCGGTCAGGTCGACCTGGTCGACCGCCACGGTGCGCGCGCCCTCGGGCGCGAAATCGTCGGCGGAGGTGGTGAGCACGGCGACGGGACGCGCGGTCTCGAGGACGTAGGCGATGCGGTCGGCGGGCTGGTCGAGGTCGAGCGGCACGTAGGCGCCGCCGGCGGCGAGCACCGCGTACATGGCGACGACCAGGTCGGCCGAGCGGCGGATGCCCAGGGCGACCAGGGTTTCCGGGCCGACACCGAGGTCCACGAGCTTGCGCGCGAGCTGGTTGACCCGGGCGGAGAACTCACCGTAGGACAGAGTCGTCCCCTCGTAGGTGAGCGCGGGCGCGTACGGATCGGCCTCGACCGCGAGGGCGAAACGGTCCAGCAGCGTGGCGTCGGCGGCGGCGCCGATCCGGCCCGAGCCGAGGGCGACGGGCCGGTCGGCACCCCAGCCCGCCAGGACGAGGGCGCGTTCTCGATCGTCGAGCAGGTCGATGTCGCCGACCGCCCGTTCCGGCTGGGCCACAACGGCTTCCAGCAGGCGCACGAAGCGCTCGCCGAAGGCGGCCATGGTGTCCGCGTCGAAGAGGTCGGTGGCGTAGATCAGCTCGGCCACGATGCCCGACGGCGCATCCGCGGGCTTCTCGGTCAGCACGACCTGGAGATCGAACTTGGCCACATCGATCGGCAGGTCGACGCCCGAGACGGTCAGGCCGGGCAGTTCCAGGCTGTTCTGGGCATGGTTCTGGAAGGCAAGCATGACCTGGAACAGCGGGTGCCGCGCCTGCGAACGGGCCGGGTTGAGGATCTCCACCAGGCGCTCGAACGGCAGGTCGGCGTGGCCGAAGGAGGCGATGTCGGTGGCGCGGACCCGCGCGAGCAGGTCGGTGAAGCTCTCGGCGCCGTCGACCTCGGTGCGCAGCACCAGGGTGTTGACGAACATGCCGATGAGGTCGTCGAGGGCGCGCTCGCCGCGGCCCGCGATCGGGGTGCCGATGGCGATGTCGCCCTCGCCGGACAGGCGCGAGAGCAGGGTGGCCAGGGCGGCGTGCGCGACCATGAACAGCGTCGCGCCCCTGCCGCGGGCCAGCTCGGCCAGCGCGGCGTGGACGTCGGCGCCGATCTCGAAGGTGTGCGTGGCGCCGCGGCCCGAGGCGACGGCCGGGCGCGGCCGGTCGGCGGGCAGGTCGAGCTGCTCGGGCAGCCCGGCCAGGTGCCGGGACCAGTAGTCGATCTGGCGGGCGATGACCGAGGTGGCGTCGTCCTCGTCGCCGAGCACGGCACGCTGCCACAGGGCGAAGTCGGCGTACTGGACGTCCAGCGGACGCCACGCCGGTTCCGCGCCGTCGACGCGGGCGCCGTAGGCGATCATCACGTCCCGGGTCAGCGGGCCCATGGAGAAGCCGTCGGCCGAGATGTGGTGCACCACGAAGGCGAGCACGTGCTCGGTGGGGCTGATCTCGAACAGGCGCGCCCGGAACGGCACCTCGGCGGTGACGTCGAAGGCGGTCAGCACGAGGTCGGCGACCCGCTGCGGCAGTTCGGCCTCGGTGGTGTCGATCGGCGCGAGGTCGGGGATGACCTGGCCGGTCGGGACGATCACCTGGTGCGCGGCGCCGCCGTCGGCCTCCGGGTAGTAGGTGCGCAGCGATTCGTGCCGGGCCAGCACGTCGGCGACCGCGACCTGCAGGGCCTGGCGATCGAGCAGACCGGACAGGCGGACCGCGGCCGGGATGTTGTCCACCGCCGAGTCCGGATCGAAGCGATTGAGGAACCACATGCGCTGCTGCGCCAGCGACAGCGGCACCAGCGCCGGACGCTGCTGGGGCACCAGCGCGGCGCGGGTGCCCGCGCCCGTCTGCGATTCGGCGCGGGCGGCCAGCGCGGCCACCGTGGACGCCTCGAACAGTTCGCGCACGCCCAGGTCGACCTCGAGGGCGGCGGACAGGCGGGCGGCGACCTGGGTCGCGCTCAGCGAGTTGCCGCCGAGGGCGAAGAAGTCGTCGTCGAGGCCGGCCCGCTCCAGGCCGAGCACGTCGGCGAAGGTGGCCGCGACGATCTCCTCGACCGGGGTGGTCGGGGCGCGGAACTCCGCGGCCTCGAACACCGGCGCGGGCAGCGCCTTGCGGTCGAGCTTGCCGGAGGCGTTGAGCGGGAAGGCGTCCAGTTCGACGAACACCGCGGGCACCATGTAGGCGGGCAGGTTGTTCGCCAGCTGCTCGCGGGTGTCCTCGATGTCGACGGTGCGGCCCGGCGCGGCGATCACGTACGCGACGAGCTGGTCGCCGGTGTGCGCGTCGGAGCGGACGACGACCACCGACTGGGCGATCTCGTCGAGCCCGGTGAGCGCGGCCTCGATCTCGCCGAGCTCGATGCGCAGGCCGCGCAGCTTGACCTGGAAGTCGGTGCGGCCCAGGTACTCCAGCTCGCCGTGTTCGGTCCAGGTCACCAGGTCGCCGGTGCGGTACATGCGCGCGCCGTCGCCGGCGAACGGGTCGGCGACGAAACGGTCGGCGGACAGGTCCGGCCGCGCGACGTAGCCGCGCGCCAGCTGGGCGCCCGCCAGGTACAGCTCACCCGCGACGCCGACCGGCACCGGCCGCAGCCGCGCGTCGAGGACGAAGACCTGGGTGTTGTGGACCGGCGCGCCGATCGGCACGGTGTCGGTGTCGGCGTCGGTGACCTCGTGGAAGGTCACGTCGACCGCGGCCTCGGTCGGGCCGTACAGGTTGTGCAGCGCGGCGCCGGTCAGCTCGCGCAGGCGCTGCGCCGGCTTGGGCGGCAGCGCCTCGCCCGAGGCGAAGACCAGGCGCAGCGAATCGCAGTGCGCGGCCGCGGCGTCCGCGACGAACACCGCGAGCATGGACGGCACGAAGTGGGTGACCGTGACCCCCTCGCCGCGGATGACCTCGGCCAGGTAGGCGGGGTCGCGATGGCCGTCGGGCTTGGCGACGACCAGCCGCGCGCCGACCTGCAAGGGCCAGAAGAACTCCCACACCGACACGTCGAAGGTGGCGGGCGTCTTCTGCAGGACCACGTCGGCCGGGGTGAGGCCGTAGGCGTCCTGCATCCAGACCAGGCGGTTGACGATCGCGCCGTGGCTGACCGCCACGCCCTTCGGGCGGCCGGTCGAACCGGAGGTGAAGATGACGTAGGCGGTGTTGCCCGGGCGCAGCGGGGTGCGCCGCTCGGCCGAGCCGATGCGGGTCTCGGCGTAGCCGTGCAGGTCGAGCAGGTCGATGCGGACCTGGGCGGTGTCGATCTCGAGATCGTCACCGGAGGTCAGCACGCAGACCGGGTCGGCCGTGGCCAGGATGTACTCGGTGCGCTCGGCCGGGTGATCGGGGTCGAGCGGCACGTAGGCGCCGCCGGCCACGCTCACCGCGTACATGCCGACCACCAGGTCGATGGAGCGGCGCATGCCGAGCGCCACATAGCTCTCCGGGCCGACGCCGCGGTCGGTGAGCCAGCGGGCCAGGCGGTAGACCCTCGCCGCGAACTCGGCGTAGGTCAGCGTGGTGCCCTCGTAGCTGACCGCGGGCGCGTTCGGGGTGCGCGCGACCTGCGCCTCGAACAGCGAGACCAGGGTGGCGTTCGCGTCGACCGGGTGCTCGGTGGCGTTCCAGTCGCGCACCACCAGATCGCGTTCGGCGGCGTCGAGGAATTCGATGTCGCCGACCGGGCCCGCCGGGGCGGCGGTGATCGCGGTGAGCACGCGGACAAGGCGGTCCGCGACGCGGCGCACGGTCGCCTCGTCGAACAGGTCGCGCAGGTAGCCCGCGCGGATCCGCAGGCGCGAGTCCAGCTGGGCGATCAGGGTCAGCGGGTAGTGGGTGGCGTCGGCGGCGTCGAGGCCGGTGACGGCCATGCCGTCGATGTCGGCGGCCTGCGCCTTGATGCCCTCGGCGTCGACCGGGTAGGACTCGAAGACGACCAGCGAGTCGAACAGGCCGCCGATGCCCGCGGCGGACTGGATCTCGGCCAGGCCGACGTAGTGGTGGTCGAGCAGGTCGGCCTGCTCGCCCTGGGTGCGGGTCAGCAGCGAGCGCACCGATTCGGCGGCGTCGTAGCGCACCCGCACGGGCACGGTGTTGATGAACAGGCCGACCATCGACTCCACGCCGTGCAGCTGGGCGGGGCGGCCGGAGACGGTGGTGCCGAAGAGCACGTCGTCGCGTCCGGTCATGCGGCCGAGCACCAGGGCCCAACCCACCTGCAGCACCGTGTTCGGGGTGACGCCGAGCTCGGCGGCGAGGGCGACCAGGCGGCCGGTGACGGCCTCGTCCAGCTCGAAGTGGTACTCGCCGGACAGGTCGGTGATCTCGCGGCTCGCGTCGGCGCGGGCCAGCAGCGTCGGCTCGGTGACCCCCGCCAGGGCGGTGGTCCATGCGGCGACCGAGGCCGAATGGTCCTGCTGGGACACCCATTCCAGGAAGTACCGGTAGGAGCGCACCGCGGGCAGCGCGGTGGCGTCGCCGTGCAGGGCGTAGAGCGCGAGCAGGTCACGCATCAGCAGCGGGGTCGACCAGCCGTCCAGCAGGATGTGGTGGTTGGTCACGATGAAACGCCACTCGTCGGCGGCGACCCGCACCAGGGTGAAGCGGATGAGCGGCGGCGCGGTCAGGTCGAAGCGCGCCATCCGGTCGGCCTCGACGATGTCGGCGAATTCGCCGATGGCCGCGGTGCGATCGGCGGGCCCGGAGCCTTCGGCCGCACCGCCCGCGGGCACCGTGCGGTCGTGCTCGGTCCAGTCGACGCGGAGGTCGTCGATGACCAGCTGGACGGCGGTGCCGTCGTGGCCGGTGACGAAGGCGGTGCGCAGGCTGTCGTAGCGGTCGAGCAGCGCCTGGGCCGCGTTGCGCAGACGGGTGGCGTCGACGCGACCGGTCAGCGTCAGGACCGCCTGCGCGGTGTAGACGTCGACCGAGGTGGCGGCGAGGCGGGCGTGGAAGTACAGGCCCGCCTGCAGCGAGGCCAGCGGCCACACCTGGGCCAGGCCGTCGAAGGTCGCCTCCCACTGCTCGATCTCGCGCTGGGTGGTGCGCACGAGCGGGAAGTCCGACGGCGTGTGGCCGCCTGCCTCGGCCGACTCGGCGTGCCGGGCGACGGCCTCCAGCGCGGCGATCCACAGGTCGGCGAACTCGCGGACCTCGGCCTCGTCGAGCAGCGTGCTCGGGTAGCCGATGTTGGCGCTGAGCTTGTCGCCGACGACGATCGCGTTGACGTCGAGCGGGGCCATGGCGGGCATGTCGGCGTCGTACGCGCCGCCGAGGGCGGCCAGCTCGGGCGCGGGGATCCAGCCGAAACCGCGCAGGGCGTCGGGGACGTCGCTGTCGGCGACCCGGCCCAGGTAGTTGAAGCTGATCTGGCCGGGCAGTTCCGCGGGCAGCTGCCCGGCGGTCTCGGGGTTGAGGTAGCGCAGCATGCCGTAGCCGATGCCCTTGTCGGGCACGGCGAGCAGCTGTTCCTTGACCGCCTTGACGGCCTGTCCGGTCGCGGCGCCACCGGCGAGGGCGGCGTCGAGGTCGATACCGGCCAGGTCGAGGCGGACCGGGAAGATCGCGGTGAACCAGCCGACCGTGCGCGACAGGTCGGCGCCGGGCACGACCTCTTCCTCGCGGCCGTGACCCTCGAGGCGGACCAGCAGCTGGTCGCCGGTCGCACCCGCGCGGGCGGCGCGCCACTTGGCGGTGGCCAGGGCCAGCGCGGTGAGCAGGCCGTCGTTCACGCCGCCGTGGAACAGGGCGGGCACGGTGGTGAGCAGGGCGCGGGTGACCTCGGCGGACACCTCGACCGGCAGCTTGGCGATGACGCCGGAGACGTCGACCGCCGGGTCCATCGGGCGCGCGGTGAGCAGCGGGTCGGGGGTGTCGACGACCTCGCGCCAGAAGTCCAGTTCCGCGACGCGCTCGGGGCTGCGGGACTGCTCCGCCAGGGCGGTCGCCCAGGCACGCATGGAGGTCTCGGGAGCGACGAGCTCGGGCGCCTGCCCGGCCGACAACCTGCCCCAGGCGGCGACGAAGTCGGGCACAAGGATGCGCCAGGAGACGCCGTCGACCACGAGGTGGTGGGCGACGACGATCAGGCGACCCGCCCGGCGCTCGACCGGATCATGTTCGGCCGCAGGGCGATCCACCCCGGCCGGGGTCGACACGGTGGGCAGGGCCTTCGGCTCGAGCCAGACGAACCGCACGACGACGCCGGTGGCGGGGTCGAGCCGGTCCAGGCTCGCGTCCAGTGCGGCGGAGGCGATCTCGACGAGCTCGTCCTCGGTGGCCGACGGCGCGAACTCGGTGCGGTCGATCAGGGCGTCGATGTCGACGGTGCCGGGCGCGGCGGTCTGCACGATCCACTCGCCGTCGACCTGGTACAGGCGGGCGCGGAGCATGTCGTGGCGGTCGACGACCGCGCCGACGGTGGCGGCGATCCCGGCCCGGTCGATCCCGATCGGGAGTTCGAGGGCCATGGTCTGGTTGAACCGGCCGAAGCGTCCGGGCCGTTCGGCCATGAACCGGACGACCGGGGTGAGCGGCATGGTGCCGACGCCGCCGCCGGGCAGTTCGGCCAGGCGCGAGACGGTCGCCTCGGCGACGTCGGTGGTCTCGGCGACCGAGGCGAGCCCGGCGACCGTGCGCTGTTCGAAGACCTGGCGCGGGCTGAACACCACGCCGCGCGCCTTCGCCCGCGAGACCAGCTGGATGGAGACGATCGAGTCGCCGCCGAGGGCGAAGAACGAGTCGTCGACGCCGACGCGATCGACGCCGAGCACCTCGGCGAAGACCTCGGCGATGGTGGCCTCCAGCGACGTGCGGGCGGCGCGGAAGGTGACCTCGGTGGCGAAGACCGGCTCGGGCAGGGCCTTCCGGTCGAGCTTGCCGACCGGGGTCAGCGGCACGTGGTCGATCACCATGATCGACGACGGCACCATGTAGGCGGGCAGGCGATCGGACACGTGCGCGGTCAGCGCGGCCACGTCGATCGAGGTGCCCGGCGCGGCGACCACGTACGCGACGAGCGAGACCGCGCCCGCGGTGCTCTTGTGGCCGAGTGTGACGGCGAAGTCGACGGTGTCGTGGGAGGCGAGGGCCGAGTCGATCTCGCCGAGCTCGATGCGGAAACCGCGGATCTTGACCTGGAAGTCGGAGCGGCCGACGTATTCGACCGTCCCCTCCCGCGTCCAGCGCACGACGTCACCGGTGCGGTACATCCGCGCGCCGGGCACGTACGGGTCGGCGACGAACCGTTCGGCGGTCAGGCCGGGGCGGGCGTGGTAGCCGCGCGCCAGCTGGATGCCCGACAGGTAGAGCTCACCCGCGACACCCACCGGGACGGGCTGGAGCCGGGCGTCGAGGATCAGCGAGCGCATGCCGCGGGTCGGGCCACCGATGGTGACCGGCTCGCCCGGGGTCAGCGCGGCGCTGATGTTGGTCATGATGGTGGTCTCGGTCGGACCGTAACCGTTGTGGAAGCGGCGGATCGTGCCGTCGGCGCCGAGGGGAACCGCCCACTTGGTGACGAGGTCGGCCGGGACCGCCTCGCCGCCGGCGACGAGCACGCGCAGCGAGTCGAGTCCGCTGGGGTCGAAGGTGGCCAGCGCGGCCGGGGTGATGAAGGCGTGGGTGACCCGCTCGGCGCGGATCAGCTCCGACAGTTCCTCGCCGCCGTAGACGCCCGGCGGCACGACGACCAGCGCGCCGCCGCGCGCCAGCGCGAGCAGCAGCTCCAGGATGGAGGCGTCGAACGAGGGCGACGCGAAATGCAGTGCCCGCGTCGACGAATCGAGGTCGTAGCGCTTCGCCTGCTCCTCGCCGAAGTTCGCCAGGCCGGCGTGGGTGACCACGACGCCCTTGGGCACACCGGTGGAACCGGAGGTGTAGATGACGTAGGCGGGCTGGGCCGGGGTGGTCGGCCGGACCAGTTCGTCGTCGGCGATCGGGCCGCCGTCGAAGGCGTCCAGGTCGAGGTCGTCGAGGACCAGCCAGCGGGCCGACTCCGGCAGCCCGTCCCGCACGGCCGCGACCGTGAGGCCCAGGGGCGAGCCGGAATCGGTGACCATGTGGGCGATGCGGTCGGCCGGGTAGCTCGGGTCGACGGGGACGAAGGCGGCGCCGGTCTTGGCGACGGCCCACGCGGCGAAGACCGAGTCCGCCGAGCGCGGCACGCCGACGGCGACGAGGTCCTCGGCGCCGATGCCCTCGGCGATCAGCAGGCGCGCCAGGCGGTTCGAGCGCTCGTCCAGCTGGGCATAGGACAGAGCTGTCCCCTGGAACACGACGGCGGGACCGTCCGGGTTCTGCGCGACGGCGGCTTTCAGCAGCTCACGCAGGGTGCGCGGGGCGACGGCCGGTTCGCCGTCACGGGCGACGAGGTCGGCCCGCTCGGCGGCGTCGAGCACGTCGATGGCGCCGACGGCCACCGACGGGTCGGCGGCGACGGCCTCCAGGACGCGCTGCCAGCGCAGGGCCACGGCCGCGACGGTGTCCTCGTCGAACAGTTCGGTGGCATAGTTCAGGGCGAGCGCCATGGCGCCGTCGCCGGACTCCGACAGCGTGAACTGCAGGTCGAAACGGGCGACGCTCTCCTCGAGGTCGAGCGCGGCCACGGTCAGGCCCGGCAGCTCGAGGCGCGTGCGATCCAGGTTCTGGAAGGCGAGCATGACCTGGAACAGCGGGTTGCGCGACTGCGAGCGTTCCGGCGCGAGCAGCTCGACGAGCCGTTCGAAGGGCACGTCGGCGTTGCCGAAGGCGTCGAGGTCGGTGCGACGGTTGCGCTCGAGCAGGTCGGCGAACGACTCGCCCGGACGCACGCCGGTGCGCAGCACGAGGGTGTTGACGAACATGCCGACGAGGTCGTCGAGGGCCTGCTCGCCGCGGCCCGCGATCGGGGTGCCGACGGCGATGTCGTCGGAGCCCGACAGGCGCGACAGCAGCACCGCGAGCGCGGTGTGCATGACCATGAACAGCGAGGCGCCCTGGCGGCGGGCGATCTCGTCGAGCGCGGCGACCAGCTCGGCGGGCAGCTCGCGGTGCACCGAGGCGCCGCGGTGCGAGGCGACGGCCGGACGCGGCCGGTCGAACGGCAGGGTCAGCTCGTCGGGGGAGCCCGCCAGCTGACGCTGCCAGTAGGCGACCTGGCGCGACAGCAGCGAGTCCGGGTCGTCCTCGGTGCCGAGCACCTCGCGCTGCCAGACGGCGAAGTCGGCGTACTGCACGGGCAGCGGCGCCCAGCCGGGCACCGCGCCCTCGGCGCGGGCGGTGTAGGCGAGCATGACGTCGCGGGTCAGCGGGCCGATGGAGAAACCGTCGGCGGCGATGTGGTGCACGACGACGACGAGCACGTGCTCGTCGTGCTCGACCCGGTAGAGCCGGGCGCGCAGCGGAACCTCGTCGGCCACATCGAATCCCGTGGACGCGAAGGCGGTCACGGACGCGACCAGGTCCTCGGCGGTGACGGCGACCGGGCGCAGGTCGAGGGCGATGTCCTCGGCCGCGACGATCTCCTGCACCGGGGTGCCGCCGTGCTTGGCGACTGTACCGGCGGGCACGGAGGCGGTAGCGGAGCGTGACCACGCAGGGCCCTCGGGGAGGTCGCCGGTGAGCACCGGGTAGCGGGTGCGCAGCGACTCGTGGCGGCGGACCAGGTCGGCCAGGGCGAGGCGCAGCGCCTCGGTGTCGAGGGCGCCGGTGAGCCGGATGGCGACCGGCAGGTTGTAGGCCGCCGAGCTCGTGTCGTACTTGTTGAGGAACCACATGCGCTGCTGCGCGAAGGACAGCGGCACCAGTTCCCCGGCGGCGCGGTCGCGGGGCACCAGCGCGGCGCGGGCCGCGCTGCCGGTGTGCGACTCGACCCGGGTGGCCAGCGCGTCGACGGTGGACGCCTCGAACAGGGCGCGCACCGGGACGTTCACGCCGAGCGCCGCGCCGATGCGGGCGACGACGCGGGTCGCGATGAGCGAGTTGCCGCCGAGGTCGAAGAAGTCGTCGTCGACGCCGACCCGGTCGAGGCCGAGCACGTCGGCGAACACGCCGGCGACGGTCTCCTGGACCGGGGTGACCGGTGCCCGGAAGGCGCGGGCCTGCACCGCGGGCGCGGGCAGCGCGCGGCGGTCGAGCTTGCCGTTGACCGTCAGCGGGATCCACTCGAGGCGGACGACGGCCGAGGGCACCATGTAGGCGGGCAGCTGTTCCGCGGCGCCGTCGCGGACGGCGTCCAGATCCGGTTCGGCGCCGGCTTCGGCCACCACGTAGGCGACGATGCGCTGATCGCCCGGCTGGTCCTCGCGGACGACGACCGCGGCCTGGGCGACGCCGTCCTGGGCGAGGACCGCGGATTCGATCTCGCCGAGTTCGATGCGGAAGCCGCGCACCTTGACCTGGTCGTCGGCGCGGCCGAGGTATTCCAGCTCGCCGAACCGGTTCCAGCGCGCGAGGTCGCCGGAGCGGTAGAGGCGGCTGCCCGCGTCCTCGCGGTCCGCGAGCGGGTTGGCGACGAAGCGGGTCGCCGACAGGTCGGGGCGGCCGAGGTAGCCGCGCGCGAGCTGCGGTCCGGCGACGTACATCTCGCCCGCGACGCCGACCGGGACCGGGCGCAGGCGCGCGTCGAGCACGTACACGCTCAGGCCCGCGATGGCGCGGCCGACGAGGGAACCCGATGCCGCGGCGATGGTTTCCGCGTCGAGGGCCCGGAAGGACACGTGCACCGTCGTCTCGGTGATGCCGTACATGTTGACCAGCACGGGGCCGGTCGCGACGGCGTCCGGCGACGCGGCGTGCCCGTCGCCGTGCCGGGCCACCCAGTCGGCGAGGCGCCGCAGTTCCAGCGCCTCGCCGCCGAAGACGACGTAGCGCAGGGCGAGCGGCGTGCGGTCGGCGCTGTTCCGGTCGGCCTCGGCCAGCTGGTAGAAGGCCGAGGGGGTCTGGTTGAGCACGGTCACCCGCTCGACGCGCAGCAGTTCGAGGAACTGCTCGGGCGAGCGCGAGGTGTAGTAGTCGACGACGATCAGCGTGCCGCCGTAGAGCAGCGGGCCCCACAGCTCCCACACCGAGAAGTCGAAGGCGTAGGAGTGGAACAGGGTCCAGGTGTCGCCGGGGCCGAAACCGAAGTCGCGGTCGGTGTTGGCGAACAGCCGCACCACGTTGCGGTGGGCCACGGCGACGCCCTTGGGGCGGCCGGTGGAACCGGAGGTGTAGATGACGTAGGCGACGTGGTCGGGCGAGAGCGGCGCGCGGCGGTCGGCGTCGGTGACCGGGTGGTCGTCGGCGTCCTCGACGTTGCCCGTCTCGACGGCGAAACCGTCGAGGACGACCGACGGCAGCTCCGCGGGCACGGTGACCTGCACGGTCGAGTCGAGCACGACGCTGGTCGGCCGGGAGTCGGCCAGCACGTAGGCGATGCGCTCGGCCGGGTAGGTCGGATCGACGGGCACGTAGCCCGCGCCGGTCTTGACGACCGCGAGCAGCGCGACGACCAGGTCGAGCGAGCGCGGCAGGATCACCGCGACCAGCTTCTCCGGCCCGGCGCCGTCGGCGATGAGCCTGCGCGCCAGCACATTCGCGCGCCGGTCCAGTTCGGCGTAGGTCAGCGACTCGACACCGAACTTGGCGGCGATGCGGTCGGGATGGGCGGCCGCGGCCGCGTCGAACAGGTCGACCAGCGTGGTCGCGGGCTCGGCGAAGAGCCCGTGGCCGCCGTCGGCGCCCGAGGACACCCAGCGGCGCGCGACGTCCTGGTGCTCGGCCTCGCCGAGCAGGTCGATGTCGCCGACGACGACATCGGGGTTGTCGGCGACGCTGCGCAGGATGCGCACCAGCCGGTCGCCGAACGCGGCGACGGTCTCGCCGTCGAACAGGTCGGTGGCGTAGTTCCACGACAGCGCCAGCGCGCCGTCGGCGCTGTCGCCCACGGTCAGCTGGACGTCGAATTTCGCGGTGCCGGGGTCGAACTCGACGACCTCGAGGTCGAGCCCGGGCAGCTCGACGCGGCCCGCGTCGGCCGCGCCGGTCGCCTCGAAGGTGAGGGCGACCTGGAACAGCGGGTGGTGCGCCTGTGAGCGGGTGGGGCTGAGCACGTCGACCAGGCGCTCGAACGGCACGTCGGCGTGCGCGAAGGCGGACAGGTCGGTGCGCCGCACCTGCTCGAGCAGCTCGCCGAAGGTGGCGCCCAGGTTCACCTCGGTGCGCAGCACCAGGGTGTTGACGAACATGCCGACCAGCTCGTCGAGCGCGCGCTCGCCGCGCCCGGCGATCGGGGTGCCGATGGCGATGTCGGTGCTGTTGGACAGGCGCGCCGACCAGGTCGCCAGGGCCGCGTGCACGACCATGAACAGGGTGACGCCGCGGGCGCGGGCCACGTCCTCGAGACCGCGCCGCAGGTCGGCGTCGATCGAGAAGCGGTACACGTCACCGGCGTTGGTGGCGATCTCGGGGCGGGGACGGTCGGCGGGCAGCTCGATCTGGTCGGGCAGGTCGCGCAGTTGCCGGGTCCAGTAGCCGATCTGTTCGGCGGCCACCGACTCCGGGTCGTCCTCGTCGCCGAGGACCTCACGCTGCCACAGCGTGTAGTCGGCGTACTGGACCTCGAGCGGCGCCCAGCCGGGGATCTCGCCGCGGGTGCGCTCGGTGTAGGCGACCACCACGTCGCGCAGCATCGGGCGCAGCGAGAAGCCGTCGCCGCTGATGTGGTGCATGACCAGCACCAGGACGTGGTTCGCGCCGTGCCCCGCGGACTCGGCCGCGGTGGCGCCGCGCGACCGCGCGCCCGCCTCGCGAGCGCCGTCGTCGACGCGCAGCAGGGTGGCCTGGAACGGGATCTCGCGGGTGACGTCGAAGTGCACGCCCGCCAGCGCGACCACGCGGTCGAGCACCTGGTCGGCGCGGACCTGCTGCACGGGCAGCCGGAAGCCGACCTCGTCGATGGCCAGCACGTGCTGGAAGCCCGCGCCCTCGATCTCCGGGTAGACCGTGCGCAGCGCCTCGTGCCGGGCGATCACGTCGGTGATCGCGGCCTCGAGCGCGGCCGGGTCGAGGTCGCCGGTCAGGCGCAGCGCGACCGGGATGTTGTTGACCGCGGTGCGGTTGTCGAAGCGGTTGAGGAACCACATGCGCTGCTGCGCCTGCGACAGCGGCACGAGATCGGGCCGCGGGCGCACGGTGAGCGGCACCCGGCCGCCGCGGCCGGTGGCCGACTCCACCCGCGCCGACAGCGCGGCGACGGTGGCGGACTCGAAGAGCAGGCGCAGCGGCACCTGGGTGTCGAGGGCCTCGCTCAGCCGCGCCACCACGCGGGTGGCGATGAGCGAGTTGCCGCCGAGGGCGAAGAAGTCGTCGTCGAGGCCGACCCGCTCCACGCCGAGGACGTCGCCGAAGGTGGCGGCCACGATCTGCTGGACCGGGGTGACCGGCGCCTGGAAGGCGCGCGCGGCGAACACCGGCTCGGGCAGGGCCTTGCGATCCAGCTTGCCGGAGGCGTTGAGCGGGAACTCGGCCAGCACCACATACGCGGCGGGGACCATGTAGGACGGCAGTTCGGCGCCCAGGGCGAGGCCGAGCTGATCGATGTCGACGGTCGCGCCCGGCGCGGGAACGACGTAGGCGACCAGCTGGTCGCCGGTGTGCTCGTCGGCGCGGACCACCACCACCGACTGCGCGATCGACGGCTGCGCGACCAGGGCGGCCTCGATCTCGCCGAGCTCGATGCGCAGGCCGCGCAGCTTGACCTGGAAGTCGGTGCGGCCCAGGTACTCCAGCTCGCCGTGCGCGATGCGACCGGCGGGCCCGGAGGCGGTAGCAGAGCGTGACCCCGCAGGGCCCTCGGGAGTATCGCCATCGAACACCGCGGTCCAGGTGACCAGGTCGCCGGTGCGGTACATGCGCTCGCCCTCGGCGAACGGGTCGGCCACGAACCGGTCCATGGTGAGGTCGGGGCGGCCCACGTAGCCGTGCGCGAGCTGGACGCCCGCGAGATAGAGCTCACCCGCGACACCGACCGGGACGGGCCGCAGCCGCGAATCCAGCACGTAGAGACGGGTGTTGAACACCGGCGCGCCGATCGGCACGGTGGCGGTGTCGGCGTCGGTGACCTCGTGGAAGGTCACGTCGACCGCGGCCTCGGTCGGGCCGTACAGGTTGTGCAGCGCGGCGCCGGTCAGCTCGCGCAGGCGCTGCGCGGTCGGCGCGGGAAGCGCCTCGCCGGAGGCGAACACGTTGCGCAGCGAGACACACTCGGCGGCGAGGGGTTCGGTGACGAACACCGCCATCATCGACGGCACGAAGTGCGCGGTGGTGACCTGCTCGGACGCGATCAGGCGCGCCAGGTAGGCCGGGTCGCGGTGGCCGTCGGGCTTGGCGACGACCAGGCGCGCGCCGACCTGCAACGGCCAGAAGAACTCCCACACCGACACGTCGAAGGTCGCCGGGGTCTTCTGCAGCACCACGTCGTCGGCGGCCAGGCCGTAGGCGGCGTGCATCCACACCAGGCGGTTGACGATCGCGGCGTGGCTGACCGCCACGCCCTTGGGCCGGCCGGTCGAGCCGGAGGTGAAGATGACGTAGGCGGTGTTGTCCGAGCGCAGCGGGCGATGCCGGTCCGCGTCGGTCAGCGGCGCGTCCGAGTAGCCCGACAGGTCGAGGCGGTCGATGCGCACCTGGCCGCCGGCTCCCGCCGGTCGCCCCGCGGCGACCTGGGCGAAGTCCTCGCCCGAGGTCAGCACGCAGACCGGTCCCGCGGTGGCGAGGATGTGCTCGATGCGCTCGGCCGGGTGATCGGGGTCGAGCGGCACGTAGGCGCCGCCCGCCGCGGTGACCGCGTACATGCCGACCAGCAGGTCGATGGAGCGGCGCATGCCGAGCGCCACATAGCTCTCCGGACCGACCCCGGCGTCGACGAGCCAGCGCGCCAGGCGGTGTACCCGGCCGGCGAACTCGGCGTAGGACAGAGATGTCCCCTCGAAGGTGAGCGCGGTCGCCTCGGGCGTGCGCGCCACCTGCGCCTCGAACAGGGCGACCAGGGTGGCGGGGTCGTCGTTCTCCGCGGCGGCCGACAGGGCGGCGTCGACGGCGAATTCGGTGTCGTTCCAGCGGTCCAGGACCAGGGTGCGCTCGGCGGCGTCGAGCAGGTCGAGGTCGCCGACGGCGGCCGACGGGTCGGCCACGACCGCGGCGAGCACCCGCAGCAGGCGCGCGCCGAAGGCGGCCGCGTACCCCGCGTCGAACAGGTCGGTGGCGTAGACGAGTTCGGCGTCCATGCGGGCGTCGTCCTCGCCGGGCACCTCGCTCAGGGCCAGCTGCAGGTCGAACTTGGCGGTGTGCGCGTCGATCCCGAGCTCGGAGACCGTCAGCCCGGGCAGTTCCAGCGTGCCGCGGCCCAGGTTCTGGAACGACAGCATGACCTGGAACAGCGGGTGCCGCGACTGCGAACGCGCCGGGTTGAGCACCTCGACCAGCCGCTCGAACGGCACGTCGGCGTGGGCGAAGGCGGCCAGGTCGCGCTCGCGGACATGCGCGAGCAGCTCGGTGAACGAGGCCGACGGCTCGACCGCGGTGCGCAGCACCAGCGTGTTGACGAACATGCCGACCAGGTCGTCCAGCGCCTGCTCGCCACGACCGGCGACCGGGATGCCGACCGCGATGTCGACGGCGCCCGACAGGCGAGACAGCAGCGCGGCGAAGGCGCTGTGCACCACCATGAACAGGGTGGTGCCGTGCTCGTGGGCGACCCGGTTCAGCGCCTCGACGAGCTCGCCGGGCACCTCGAAGCGGTGCGTGCCCGCCTGGTAGGTGGGCTGGGCCGGACGCGGGGTGTGCGCGAGACGCAGCTCGTCGGGCAGGTCGGCCAGCGTGGTGCGCCAGTAGTCGAGCTGCTCGGAGATCAGCGACGTCGGATCGTCCTCGGAGCCGAGCACCTCGCGCTGCCACAGCGCGTAGTCGACGTACTGCACGTCGAGCGGCGGCCAGCCCGGTTCGGTGTTCGAGGTGCGGGCGACATAGGCGGTCATCAGATCCCGTACCAGCGGGCGCAGCGAGAAGCCGTCGGCGCTGATGTGGTGCACGACGAGGACCAGCACGTGCTCGCGCTCGCCGAGCTCGTAGACGCGCAGCCGGACCGGCACCTCGGCGGTGACGTCGAACCCGCGGCGGGCGAACTCGTAGAGCGAGGCCGCCATGTCGGTCTCGTCGGCCTCGACCAGCTCCAGTTCGGGAATCGCCTTGGCGGCGGGCAGGACCCGCTGGTAGGCGGTGCCGTCGTGGCCGCCGGTCGCGGCGCGCGACCCCGTCTGCCCCTCGGCGGTGCCCATGTACACCGGGTAGACCGTGCGCAGCGTCTCGTGACGGCCGATCACGTCGGCGACCGCGCCGCGCAGGGCCGCCAGGTCGAGCAGGCCCTGCAGGCGCACCGCGACCGGGATGTTGTAGGTCCCCGCGTCGGTGGCGGCACCGGCGGAGGTGTCGGCGCCCCAGGCGTCGAACCGGTTGAGGAACCACATGCGCTGCTGTGCCAGCGACAGCGGCGGGTGTTCCGGCCGCTGCCGGGCGGTCAGCGCGGCACGCTGGCCGGAACCCGCGTGCGACTCCACCCGCGCGGCCAGCCCGGCCACGGTGGGCGCCTCGAACAGGGCGCGCACACCGACCTCGGCGTTCAGCGCGGCACTGAGGCGGGCCGCGACCTGGGTCGCGACCAGCGAGTTGCCGCCGAGCTCGAAGAAGTCGTCGTCCACGCCGACCCGCTCGACCCCGAGCAGGTCGGAGAAGATCTCGGCGACGATCTCCTCGATCGGGGTCGAGGCGGCGCGGAACCGCTTGGCCTCGAACACCGGCGCGGGCAGCGCCTTGCGGTCGAGCTTGCCCGAGGCGTTGAGCGGGAACTCCTCGAGCACGACGAGGGCCGCGGGCACCATGTAGGCGGGCAGCTCCCCCGCCACCGCGTTCTTGAGCGCGGTGGCGTCGAGGGCCGTGCCCGGCTCGCCGACCACGTAGCCGACCAGCTGGTCGCCCGCGTGCGCGTCCCCGCGCACCACGACGACCGACTGCGCGACGCCCGGCTGGGCGAGCAGGGTCGCCTCGATCTCGCCGAGCTCGATGCGCAGGCCGCGCAGCTTGACCTGGAAGTCGGTGCGTCCCAGGTACTCCAGCTCACCGACGGTCACGCGGCTGTTGCGCGACCAGGCGGGGCTGTCGGTCTCGATGGTCTCGGGGACCGCGACCCAGGTGACGAGGTCACCGGTGCGGTACATGCGCGAACCGGCGGGGCCGTAGGGGTTGGCCACGAAACGGTCGGCGGTCAGGTCGGGGCGGTTGAGGTAGCCGACCGCGAGCTGGTCGCCCGCCAGATACAGCTCACCCGCGACACCGGGGGCGACGGGGTGCAGACGCGAATCCAGCACGAACACCTTGGTGTTCCACACCGGGCGGCCGATCGGCACCGACTCGACGTCGGCGTCGACCACCTCGTGATAGGTCACGTCGACCGCGGCCTCGGTGGGGCCGTACAGGTTGTGCAGGCGGGCGCCGGTCAGCTCGCGCAGGCGCTGCGCGGTCGGCGCGGGCAGCGCCTCACCGGAGGCGAAGACCTGCCGCAGCCGCATCGCGGGGCCGCCGTTGCCGTTCCCGCCGCCGAGGGTCGCCACGAACACCGACAGCATCGAGGGCACGAAGTGCGCGGTGGTGATGCCCTGCTCGGCGATGATCTGGGCCAGGTAGACCGGGTCGCGGTGCCCGTCGGGCTTCGCGACGACCAGGCGCGCGCCGGTCTGCAAGGGCCAGAAGAACTCCCACACCGACACGTCGAAGGTCGCCGGGGTCTTCTGCAGCACCGCGTCGGCGTTGCCGATCGGGTACTCGTGCTGCATCCACAGCAGCCGGTTGACGATGGCGTCGTGCGCCACCGCGACACCCTTGGGGCGGCCGGTGGAACCCGAGGTGAAGATCACGTAGGCGGTGTTGTCCGCCCGCAGCGGACGCAGCCGCTCGCCGTCGGCGATCGGCCCGTCGGCCGAATCGCCGTACCCCGGACGGTTCTCGATCTCCTCGACCGTGACGACGGGCACGGTGCCCACCGGCGCGTCGCGTCGGGTGGTGAGCACGAGCTTCGGCTCGGCCGTGTCGAGGATGTGGCCGATGCGGTCGGCCGGCTGGTCCGGATCGAGCGGCACGTAGGCGGCGCCCGCGTAGAGCACCGCGTACATCGCGACCACCAGTTCGGTGGAGCGCCGGATCGCCAGGGCCACATGGTCGCCCGGGCCGACGCCGTCGGCGATGAGCGCGCGCGCGAGCCGCGCGGCCCGCTGCTGCAGCTCGCGATAGGTCAGTTCCTCGGCCTCGTAGACCAGGGCGACCGCCGCGGGCGTGGCGAGCACCTGCGCGTCGAACAGCGACACCAGGGTGGTGGAGTCGGGGACACCGAGCGCGTGCGTGGTGTCGTTCCAGTCGACCAGCACCTGGGCGTGCTCTTCGGGCGCGAGCAGGTCGATGTCACCGACCGCGACGTCCGGATCGGCGACCACGGCGGCAAGCACCGCGTCGAGCCTGCGGGCGAACGCCGCGACCGTGGCTTCCTCGAACAGGTC
Source organism: Nocardia thailandica NBRC 100428 (assembly GCF_000308795.1). GTDB lineage: Bacteria > Actinomycetota > Actinomycetes > Mycobacteriales > Mycobacteriaceae > Nocardia > Nocardia thailandica. The sequence goes on from NZ_BAGK01000208.1 coordinate 57,401, forward strand.
GAGGGCGTAGGAGAACTCGGCCGCCATGCCGCCGGGCTCGCCGTCGGACTCCTGGACCTCGGTCAGGGTCAGCTGCAGGTCGAACTTGGCCAGCTGCGGGTCGTAGTCGATCCCGCTGACCGAGAGGCCGGGCAGCTGCAGCGAGGCCTGCTTGGTGTTCTGGAAGGCGAGCATCACCTGGAACAGCGGGTGCCGCGCCTGCGAACGGGCCGGGTTGAGCACCTCGACGAGGCGCTCGAAGGGCACGTCGGCGTGGGCGAAGGCCTGCAGGTCGGTCTCGCGCGCCTGATCGAGCAGGGCCGCGAAGGTGGTGGCGGGCTCGACCTCGGTACGCAGCACCAGGGTGTTGACGAACATGCCGACCAGCTCGTCGAGCGCCTGGTCGCCGCGGCCCGCCACCGGGGTGCCGATGGCGATGTCGGTCGTCGCCGAGGACCGCGCGAGCAGCACCGCCAGCGCGCTGTGCATGACCATGAACAGCGAGGCGTTGTAGCGGCGGCCCAGCTCGACCAGCGCCTGCTGGGTCTCCCCCGAGATGACGAAACTGTAGGTGCCGCCCCGGTAGGACGCCACCGGCGGGCGCGGGTGGTCGGCGGGCAGCACCAGCTCGTCGGGCAGATCGGCGAGTTCGGCCTTCCAGTAGGCGATCTCGGAGGAGATCAGCGAGGCCGGATCGTCCTCGGAACCGAGCACCTCGCGCTGCCACAACGCGTAATCGGCGTACTGGACCGGCAGTTCGGCCCAGCTCGGCGCCTCCCACGACGTACGCGCCGCGTAGGCCACGATGACGTCGCGCGACAGCGGCGCCATCGACCAGCCGTCGGCGGAGATGTGGTGCACCACCATGCCGAGCACGTACTCGGTCTCGCTGATCTCGAAGAGCCGCGCGTGCAGCGGCACCTCGCTGGTGACGTCGAAGGCCATCGACGCCAGGTCGATCAGGTGATCGATGAGGGTGTCCTCGGTGACCCGGTACGGGGTCAGGTCGGGCACGATCTGGGCGGCGTCGAGCACCACCTGCACCGGGCCCGCGCCGGTCTCGGGGAACACCGTGCGCAGCGACTCGTGCCGGTCGATCACGTCGATGACCGCGACCTGCAGCGCCGCCACGTCGAGCTCGCCGGAGAGCCGGATGGCGACGGGGATGTTGTTGACCGCCGAGGAGGTGTCGAAGCGGTTGAGGAACCACATGCGCTGCTGGGCCAGCGACAGCGGCACCCGGTCGGGCCGCTCGCGGGCGACCAGCGCCTTGCGGGCACCGTCACCGGCCTGCGACTCCACCCGCGCGGCCAGCGCGGCCACGGTGGAGGCCTCGAACAGCATGCGCACCGGGACACGGGTGTCCAGGGCGCTGCCGATGCGGGAGGCCACCTGGGTGGCCAGCAGCGAGTTGCCGCCGAGGTCGAAGAAGTCGTCCTCGACACCGACGCGCGGCAGCTCGAGCACGTCGGCGAAGATCTGGGCGACGATCTGCTCGATCGGGGTGGTCGGCGCGCGGAACTCGCGCACCTCGAACACCGGCGCGGGCAGCGCGCGCCGATCCAGCTTGCCGTTGACGGTCAGCGGGACCGCGTCGAGCACCATGATCGACGAGGGCACCATGTAGGCGGGCAGGCGAAGGCCGACGTGCTCCGCCAGCTCCGCGGTGTCGATCGAGCGGCCGGGCGCGGCCACGACGTAGGACACCAGCGAGGTGGTGCCGACCTTGTTCTTGTGGCCGATGCTCACCGCGAAGTCGACGGCCTCGTGGCTCGACAGCGCCGAGTCGATCTCGCCGAGCTCGATGCGGAAACCGCGGACCTTGACCTGGAAGTCGGAGCGACCGACGTAGTCGACCGTGCCGTCCTGCGTCCAGCGCACGACGTCGCCGGTGCGGTACATGCGCTCGCCGGGCACGTACGGGTTGGCGACGAAACGGTCGGCGGTCAGCGCGGCGCGCGCGTGATAGCCGCGGGCCAGGGCGACGCCCGACAGATAGAGCTCACCCGCGACACCCACCGGAACGGGCCGCAGGCGGTCGTCGAGGATCAGCGAACGGGTGCCGCGGATGGGACCGCCGATGGTGGCGCGGTCGCCGGGCAGCAGCGCGTCGCTGATGTCGGTGGCCACGGTCGCCTCGGTCGGGCCGTACATGTTGTGGAAGGCGCGCACGGTGCCGTCGGGCAGCGGGACCGCCCACTTACCGATCAGCTCGGCGGGCACCGCCTCGCCGCCCGCCATCAGCACGCGCAGGTCGGTCAGGCCGCGGACGTCGAAGCTGGCCAGCGCCGCCGGGGTGATGAAGGCGTGCGTGACCTCCTCGGTGATGAGGATCTCGCGCAGTTCGTCGCCGCCGTAGATGCCGGGCGGGGCGATGACCAGCGCGCCGCCGCCGCCGATGGCGAGCAGCAGCTCGAGCACCGAGGCGTCGAACGAGGGTGAGGCGAAGTGCAGGGCGCGGGTGGTCGAATCGAGGCCGAAACGCTCGACCTGCTCGGCGCAGAAGTTGGCCACGCCCGCGTGGGTCACCACGACGCCCTTGGGCACACCCGTGGAACCGGAGGTGTAGATGACGTAGGCGGGCTGGGCCGGCGAGGTCGGGCGGACCAGCTCGTCCGCGGTGAGCGGGGTCTCCGGGTAGCCGTCGAGGTCGAGTTCGTCGATCTCGAGCCAGCGCACCGAACCGGGCAGGTCCTCGGCCTCGCCCGCGAGGGCGAGACCGACGGCGATCCCGGCGTCGGTCACCATGTGCAGGATGCGGTCGGCCGGGTAGCTCGGGTCGACCGGCAGGTAGGCCGCGCCGGTCTTGGCGACCGACCACACCGCGAGCACCGACTCCACCGAGCGCGGCACCGCCACGGCGACGAAATCCTCGGCGCCGAGGCCGTTCTCGATGAGCAGCCGGGCGATCTGGTTGGAGCGGCG
>NZ_BAGK01000207.1 GCF_000308795.1 Nocardia thailandica NBRC 100428
TCCTCGACGTCGCGGGCACCACCGCCCGCAACCAGTTCGACGACATGCTCGCCAAGGGCGCGCGCTACGCCGAGGACCTGGCCGCCCAGGAAGCCGCGAAATACCGCCCGCTGTTCGCGAAGTTCACCACCGGCACCTTCACCTCCACCTTCGGCGCCCGCTGGGGCGTCCAGCACCTCGGCATCGACGTCGCCGCCCCGATCGGCACCCCGATCTACGCGGTCGCCGACGGCACGGTCGTCGAGGCCGGTCCCGCTTCGGGTTTCGGCATGTGGGTCCGCCTGCTGCACGACGACGGCACCATCACCATCTACGGCCACATCGACACCGCGACCGTGTCCCAGGGCCAGCGGGTGATGGCGGGCGACCAGATCGCCACCGTCGGCAACCGCGGCTTCTCCACCGGCCCGCACTGCCACTTCGAGGTCTGGCTCAACGGAACCGACAAGATCGACCCCATCCCGTGGCTCGCCACCCGCGGCATCAGCCTGGGCGTCCTGCGGGACTGAAACATTGGAGCGCTGGCGCGCTCGAGTCGCGGCCCTCGGTGCCCCGACGACAACGACGCGAGACTCGCGGCTGCGCCGCATGGTCTCGCGTCGTTGTCGTCGGGGCGGCCGCGACGCTCGCTGCGCTCGCTGGGCCTCCTCGGGGTCGGCCCCGGTGGGTCGGGTCGGCGGTCTTGGGCGGCAGCGGTGGTCGGCAGCCGTGGGCGCTACTGCCGACGGACTCGTCCGGGTCGGCATGGTGTAGCCGGTTCGCCGACCCTCGCGCCGAGAGCTGGGCCAACCCGGACGGGCCGGGCCGCCGTCAGCCGGGTGCGACACGGCCCTTCGCGAGGTCGGCGTGTGGTGGCCCAGCCGCCGAGTCAGGCGCCACGCCCGCTGAGACTCCGCGCGAGTCGGCCCGTCGTGCTCGCGCCGTCGGCGTGGCGTGCGACATCGCTCGGGCTGTTCCCGGTCGGCCCGGTGGGCCGGGCCGTCGGGGCGGGCGCGACACTCACCGATTCCCGACGGGGCCGGGCGGCTGGGGCGGGCGTCTCACGGGGGGACGTGAGCACTGACACGCTTCCCTCGGTACATCGGCGCCGATAGCGTTCGGGCTATGCCTGGTACGACGACGTACTCGCAGTTTCTCTCGCTGACGCCGGCAGCGGTGTGGCGGGTGCTGGGGGACCCCGCACGGTGGCCGGAGTGGAATCCGGGAATTCGCTCGGTGCGCATGCGGGCGCCGGTCGCGGTCGGCGCTACGGGGGATTACCTTCCCGCCGGGCCGGTTTCGGCGCGCGTCCACGGCCGCTTCGCCGAGCCGTTCACGGTGACGACCTACGAGCCGGAGCGGGAGATCGTCCTCGAACAGCCCGAACCCGCGGGACTCCTGCGGATCCGATGGCGGCTCGCCGCACGGGACGGCGGCACCCTGATCAGCCAGGACGTCACCTTCTCCGGCGCCTCGGCCCCCGCCGCGCGGGCGGTGGTCGCGCCGTTCCTGGAAAACGATGTGCGCGTGAACTTCTCGCGCCTGGCCCGGCTGGCCGGGCTCGCGCCCACCCCGGACGCGCTGACCGCGGTGATCGCCGGCGGCACGGGCGCGCTCGGTCGGCAGGTCGCGGCCGACCTGGTGTGCCGGGGTCAGCGGGTCGTGCTGCTGACCCGCCGCCGCACCGCGGAACTGCCCTTCCCGCAGGAGGAATGGGACGGCAGGTCGGTCGGCGACTGGGCGGCCCGGCTGGCCGGGCCCGGGCGGGTCGCGGTGATCAACCTCGCGGGCAAGCTGGTCGACTGCCGCCCCACCGAACGCAACATCGCCGAATTGCGCGCCAGTCGCGTGGATTCCACCGCGGCGCTGGTCGCCGCAGCCGCGCGCCGGAGCACACCGGTCGACTACTGGATCCAGGCAGGCACCACCGCGATCTGGTCCGACGCGGGCGAGACCCGCTGCACCGAGACCACTCCCCTGCCGACCGGCCTGCCGCAGATGACCGGCGTGGCCGAGCCGTGGGAACGCGCCTTCGACCCCGCCGTCGCCGCGCGCTGGACCGTGCTGCGCACCTCCATCGTCCTCGACCCGGCCGCGCCCGCCCTGCGGCGCCTGAGCCTGCTCACCCGCGCCGGCCTCGGCGGCCGCGTCGGGCCGGGCACGCAGTGGTTCAGCTGGATCCACGTCGAGGACTGGCTGGCGATCGTGCGCGCCGCCCTCGGCCTCGACCCCCGGGTGACGCTGCCCGACGGAATCCTGGTGGCCGCCACTGACTTCCCCGTCCGCAACCGCGACCTCATGCGCACCCTGCGCCGCCGCCTGCACCGGCCGCCCGCCCCGCCGACCCCCGCGGCGGTGCTGCGCCTCGGCGCGATCCTCCTGCGCACCGACGCCGCCCTCGGCCTCACCGGCAGGCACGCCACCTCGACGGTGCTGCGCGAGGCAGGCTTCCGCTTCCGCTACCCGTCACTGGACGAGGCGCTGGCCGACCTGCTCCCGCACTAGCCCCTACAGCTTGACCAGGGTCCGGCTGAACTGCGGGATCAGCCGGATCTTGCCTGCGGTGCCGAAGTCGATGGTCACCGTCGCCAGCGGGCCGACCCCGTCGGCGGCGACGACCCGGCCCAGACCGTACTTGTCGTCGCTGACCCGGTCACCGACGGCGAGGACGAGATCGGTGTTGTTGCGCTTGACGCCGCCGCCACCGCCGCCGGGCGCGGGCCTGCGGGGGCCGGAGCCGCCGCGCACGCCGGGCCGCTGGTCCCAGCCGTCGCCGCGGGTCCAGTCCCGCTCGAACCCGGAGTCCTCGCCGCGACGACGCGTCCCGCGCTGCGGGGACGACACCGGCTCCAGCCTGCGCCAGTCCATGAGGTGCCCCGGGATCTCCTGCAGAAACCGCGATTCCGGGTTCGACACCGGCTGCCCCCAGCCCGAACGCACCACCGCGCGGGTCAGGTAGAGCCGCTGCCGCGCGCGGGTGATCCCGACATAGGCGAGCCTGCGCTCCTCGGCGAGCTCGGTCGGATCGCCCAGCGCGCGCATGTGCGGGAACTGGCCGTCCTCCCAGCCGGTCACGAACACGACCGGGAACTCCAGGCCCTTGGCCGTGTGCAGGGTCATCATGGTGACCACGCCGGAACCCTCGTCCGGGATCTGGTCGGTGTCGGCCACCAGCGAGACCCGCTCCAGGAAGGCCGCCAGCGAACCCGGCTCGGGCTCGCCGTCGTCGGCCTCGGGCACCAGGCCCTCGGCACGGGCCGCCTCGGCGTTGTTGTACGCCTCGGAACTGAATTCGCGCGCCACGCTGACCAGTTCGTTGAGGTTGTCGAGCCGGGCGCCGTCCTGCGGGTCGTCGGAGGCCTCCAGCTCCCCGCGATAGCCGGTGCGGTCGAGCACCGCCTCGACGACATTGCCGACGTCGGGGTAGTCGCTGTCGGCGCGCCGCCCGGCCGCGCGGATCTCGTCGAGCAGGTCGAGGAAGCCCGCGATGGCCCGCTGGGCGCGGGTGTTGAGCAGGGCGACCTTGCCGTCGGCCGCGTCGCGCAGGGCCGCCGCGAAGCCGATGTCGCGCTGCTCGGCGTGCACCGCCACGCAGGCCTCCGCCCGGTCGCCGATGCCGCGGCGCGGGGTGTTGAGGATGCGGCGCAGGCTCACCGCGTCGTCGGGGTTCTCGAGCACGCGCAGGTAGGCGACCACGTCGCGGACCTCCTTGCGCTCGTAGAACCGCACGCCGCCGACCACCTTGTAGGGCAGCCCCATCCGGATGAAGATCTCCTCCAGCGCGCGGGAGTTGTTGTTGGTGCGGTAGAACACCGCGACATCGCCGTAGTTGGCGTCACCCGCGTCGACCAGGCGGTCGATCTCCTTGGCCACGAAGGCGGCCTCGTCGTGCTCGTTGTCGGCCACGTAGCCGGTGATCAGCTCGCCCTCACCGGAATCGGTCCACAGCTTCTTCTCGCGGCGGCCCTCGTTGCGCGCGATGACCGCGTTCGCGGCCGAGAGGATGTGCTGGGTGGAGCGGTAGTTCTGTTCGAGCAGAATGGTCTCCGCGTCCGGGAAGTCCCGCTCGAATTCCTCGATGTTGCGGATCGTCGCGCCGCGGAAGGCATAGATCGACTGGTCGGCGTCACCCACCACGCACAGCTCGCTCGGCGGCACGGCGTCCTCGCCGTCCGCGCCGCCGTGACCGACCAGCTCCCGCACCAGGACGTACTGGGCGTGGTTGGTGTCCTGGTACTCGTCGACCAGGACGTGGCGGAAGCGGCGGCGGTAGTACTCGGCGACCTGCGGGTGGCTCTGCAGCAGCGCGACCGTCTCGCCGATCAGGTCGTCGAAGTCGAGGGCGTTGGCCGCGCGCAGCCGGCGCTGGTACTCGGTGTAGACCCGGGCGACGAGGCCGGGGAGTTCGGTCTCGTCGGACTCGGCGTCGGCGGTCGCCTTCTCCGGGTCGATGAGCTCGTTCTTCAGATTGGAGATGGCGGTGGCGAGCAGCCGCGCCGAGTACTTCTTCTGATCGATGTCGAAATCGCGGCTGATCATGGTGAGCAGGCGGCGCGAATCGTCGGCGTCGTAGATGGAGAAGTTGGAATTCAGGCCCGGCAGCAGCGCCGCCTGCATGCGCAGAATGCGCACGCAGCTCGAGTGGAAGGTGGACACCCACATGTTCGCCGCGCGCGGGCCGACCAGCCCGGCGACCCGCTCACGCATCTCCGCGGCGGCCTTGTTGGTGAAGGTGATGGCCAGGATCTGACCGGTCTGCACCCCGCGCGCGGCCAGCAGATAGGCGATGCGCCGGGTGAGCACCGCGGTCTTGCCCGAGCCCGCGCCCGCCACGATCAGCAGCGGCGTGCCCTCGTGCACCACGGCCGCCCGCTGCTGCGGGTTCAGGCCGTCGAGCAGGCGCGCGGTCTCCTCCGCGCGGCGCTCGGCCCGCTCCCGCCGCCGCTGCTCCTGCTCGGCCGAATGCCGGGCCGCCGACTCCGCCAGCCCGCCGCCCGACGTCACGGAACGGCCGCTGTCCGGTTGCGACTGCGCCGCGTTTGCGGGCTCGCGGGAATCGGCTGACGTGGGGGAAGCGACCGTGGTGTCCATTGTCCGTCCACGCTACCGGCGGGCACCGACACCGGGCCAACCCGATCTTCACAGGTGATTCACAAACAACATTGTTTTGCACAGATTCCCCCGCGTGGCAGACTGGCCGTATGGTCAGCGCTTCTACCACCCACCGGATTTTCGGGGTGCAGGAACGGATCGGGGTAACGGCAGCGCCAACTCGACCGATCTTGGTTCTGACACGAGGAGATGAATGATGAGCACCCCTGCCACCACCGCCGGGTCGGAGTCCGCCCCCGAGGCTGCGCTGCCGCAGTCCGAGGCCGAGATCGAAAAGCTCCGCCTCGAGATCGACCAGCTCGACTCGCAGATCCTCGCCGCGATCAAACGCCGCACCGAGATCTCGCGCATCATCGGCCGGACCCGCATGGCCTCCGGCGGCCCCCGTCTCGTGCACAGCCGCGAGATGAAGGTCCTCGAACGCTTCAGCGAACTGGGCCAGGAGGGCCACACCCTCGCCATGCTCCTGCTGCGGCTCGGCCGCGGCCGCCTCGGCCGCTAGCGCAGCCACTCGAACCACGCGACGAGCGATCGTCGCCTCCGAAAAGGCCGCCCCGGGTGTCAAACACCCCGGGGCGGTTTTGCTGTGTCGGTGGAGCGCCGGCGCGCTCGAGTCGCGGCCCTTCGGGCCCCGTCGAACAGCGACGCGATACTCGCGCCTGCGGCGCATTGTCTCGCGTCGCTGTTCGGCGGGGCGGCCGCGACCGCCGCTGCGCGGCGGGGCCTCCTCGGGGTCGGCCCGTCGTGGGTGGCTGTGCGCCTACCTACCTGCCCGGGCTGCGCGGCCGCCTTGCTGCCGAGCTACGCGCCTGCCCGGCTGCCCGCCTGCCCGGCTGTCCGGCTGCCAGGCTGCCTGCGCGCCTGGCTGCCTGCGCGCCTGCCTGTCTCCTCCCTGCGCGCCTGCCTGCCTGCCCGCCCGGCTGCCCGGCTGCCCGGCTACGCGGCTGCCCGGCTACGCGGCTGCCCGGCTACGCGGCTGCCCGGCTGCGCGGCTGCCCGGCTGCGCGGCTACCCGGCTGCGCGGCTACCCGGCTGCGCGGCTGCGCGGCTGCCGCCGGGAGCGTCAGAGGGCGATGTACTTCGTGTCCAGGTACTCCTCGATGCCCTCGGTGCCGCCTTCGCGGCCGAAGCCCGATTCCTTGATGCCGCCGAAGGGGGCGGCGGGGTCGGAGATGACGCCGCGGTTGACGCCGACCATGCCCGATTCCAGGGCCTCGGCGACGCGCAGGGCGCGGTCGAGGTCGCGGGTGTAGACGTAGGACACCAGGCCGTAGCGGGTGTCGTTGGCGGCGGCCAGGCCCTCCTCCTCGGTGTCGAAGCCGATGATGGGCGCCACGGGGCCGAAGACCTCCTCGCGCAGGATGCGCGCCTGCGCGGGGACGTCGGCGAGGACGGTGGCGGGGTAGTACCAGCCGGGACCCTCGGGCGTCTCGCCGCCGCAGAGCACCTTGGCGCCGTGGGCGACGGCGTCCTCGACCAGCTCGCGCACGATGTCGCGCTGGTCCTCGCTGACCAGCGGGCCGAGCGTGGTCGCCGGGTCGGTGCCGGGGCCGAGGACGACCGAGGACGAGATGGCCTCGACCAGCTTGGCGGTGAACTCCTCGCGCACGCTGTTGTGGACGTGGAAGCGGTTGGCGGCGGTGCACGCCTCGCCGCCGTTGCGGAGCTTGGCCAGCATGGCGCCCGACACCGCGGCGTCGACGTCGGCGTCGTCGAACACCACGAAGGGGGCGTTGCCGCCCAGTTCCATGGAGGTGCGGAGCAGCCGGTCGGCCGACGCCGCGACCAGGGTCTTGCCCACCTCGGTCGACCCGGTGAAGGTCAGCTTGCGCAGGCGGGGATCGGCGATGAGCGGGGCGGTGACCGCGCCGGAGCGGCGGGAGGTGATCACCGAGAGCACGCCGTCGGGCAGGCCGGCCTCGCTGCACAGCTTCGCCAGCGCCAGCATGGTCAGCGGGGTCGCCGAGGCGGGCTTGACGATGATGGTGCAGCCCGCCGCGAGCGCGGGGCCGATCTTGCGGGTGCCCATCGCCAGCGGGAAGTTCCACGGCGTGATCGCCAGACACGGCCCGACCGGCTGCTTGTGCACCATGATGCGCCCGGTCCCCGACGGCGCGTGCAGGTAGCGGCCGTGCACCCGGACCGCCTCCTCGGCGAACCACCGGAAGAACTCGGCGCCGTAGCGCACCTCGTTGCGGCTCTCCGGGAGCGCCTTGCCCATCTCCAGGGTCATCAGCAGGGCGAATTCCTCGCTCCGCTCGATCAGCAGCTCGTAGACCCGCCGCAGGATCTCCCCGCGTTCGCGGGCGGGCCGGGCGGCCCAGTCCGCGCCGACCGCGACCGCCGCGTCCAGCGCGCGCATCGCGTCGGCGGGGCTGGCGTCGGCCACCCGGGCGATCTCCTGACCGGTCGCCGGGTCGGTCACGCCGAAGGACGCCCCGCCCTCCGCGGGCACCGAGGCACCGTCGATCCAGAGGCCCGAGGGCACCGTGTCGAGAACTTCGCGCATCGCAACCATGACCCCCAGCCTAGAAGCGCGCGACCCCGGCGGGCCGGCTTCACGAGAAACCACGGCGCGTGCGGGGCGGATACCGCAAGCCGCGCGGGGAGTTTCGGGCCTGCGGTGACGGACCCGCCCGCGCGCCATAGACTCGGCCGGGTGAGCAGTGACATCACCGCGACGGCGGCCTGGCGGAAACTGCAGGATCATCACCGCACCGTGGCGGACCGACACCTACGGCAGTTCTTCGCCGAGGACCCCGACCGCGGCCGCGAACTGGTCGTGCGGGTCGGCGATCTGCACGTCGACATCAGCAAGCATCGAGTCACCCGCGAGACGCTCGGCCTGCTGGCCGAGCTGGCGCACGAGGCCGGGGTCGCCGAGCGGCGCGCGCAGATGTTCGCCGGCGCGCACATCAACACCTCGGAGGACCGCGCGGTGGGCCATGTCGCGCTGCGGCTCCCGGCGGGCGCGCACATGGACATCGACGGCGCCGACGCGGCGGCCGAGGTGCACGGGGTGCTGGCCCGGATGCGCGCCTTCGCCGACGCGGTGCGCTCCGGCGAGTGGCGCGGCGCCACCGGCGAGCGCATCACGACCGTGGTCAACATCGGCATCGGCGGCTCGGACCTCGGCCCGGACATGGTCCATCGCGCGCTGCGCTTCTACGCCGACGCCGGGATCTCGGCCCGGTTCGTCTCCAATGTCGACCCCGCCGACATCCTGTCCGCGCTCGACGGCCTCGACCCGGCGACGACGCTGTTCATCGTTGCCTCCAAGACCTTTTCGACCCTGGAGACGCTGACCAACGCGACCGCGGCGCGCCGCTGGCTGGTGGCGGCGCTGGGCGAGGACGCGGTCGCCAAGCACTTCGTCGCGGTGTCGACCGCGGCCGATCGGGTGGCCGAGTTCGGGATCGACACCGAGCACATGTTCGGCTTCTGGGACTGGGTCGGCGGCCGCTTCTCGGTCGACTCCGCGATCGGCCTGTCGGTGATGGTGACCATCGGTCCGGACCGCTTCGACGAGTTCCTGGCCGGGATGCACGCGGTGGACCGGCATTTCGTGGAGGAGCCGTTCGAATCCAACGCGCCGGTGCTGCTGGCCCTGCTCGGCGTCTGGTACTCGAACTTCTTCGGCGCGGAGTCACGGGTGGTCCTGCCCTACTCCGACGACCTCGCCCGCTTCCCCGCCTACCTGCAGCAGCTGACGATGGAGTCCAACGGCAAGTCCGTGCGCACCGACGGCACGCCCGTGACCACGTCGACCGGCGAGATCTTCTGGGGCGAACCCGGCACCAACGGCCAGCACGCGTTCTTCCAGCTCCTGCACCAGGGCACCCGCCTCGTCCCGGCCGATTTCCTCGGTTTCGCCCGCGCCACCGAGGACGCGCCGACCCGCGACGGGTCCGGCAGCATGCACGACCTGCTGATGAGCAACTTCTTCGCCCAGACCAAGGTGCTGGCCTTCGGCAAGACGGCCGAGGAGATCGCCGCCGAGGGCACCGCGCCGGAGCTGGTGCCGCACAAGGTCATGCCGGGCAACCGGCCGAGCACCACCATCCTCGCGCCGCGGCTGACCCCGTCGACGCTGGGTCAGCTCATCGCGCTCTACGAGCACCAGGTGTTCGTGTCCGGGGTGATCTGGGGGATCGACAGTTTCGACCAGTGGGGCGTGGAGCTGGGCAAGCAGCAGGCGCTGGCGCTGGCGCCCCTGCTGGCCTCCGACGAGCCGGTGGACCAGGGCGATTCGTCGACCGACGCGCTCATCGAGTGGTATCGGTCGCACCGCTGAGCTTCGCGGCCGCGGCCCGGTCGGCGGCGCGTTCGAGCCGCCGGGTCAGCGCGGAGGTGAAGATGGTGAGCAGGGTGCCGATGATGACCAGGTCGAAGGCGATCTGGGCCATGGTGGCGATCCGCGCGACCTGTCCGGTCGCGTGGACGTCGCCGTAGCCGACGGTGCCGAGGGTGACCACGGTGTAGTACAGCGAGTCGGTGCGGGTGGCCAGGCCGGAGAATTCCGCGGGGTCGTGGATCTCCAGCCGGTAGTAGAACTGGGCGAAGAACACCACCGCCACGAAGACGAGCAGCAGGATGCTGTCGATGCGCGACCCCATCGCCTCGGGATCGCGCAGGTAGTGCCGGATCCGCCGGGCGATGAGCCAGATCAGGCCGCCGAGGCCGATCAGGAAGCAGATCAGCGCCAGGATCTGGGACGCGATGTTGTCGCCGCCGATGTCCCAGCGCAGCGGCACCCCGTAGAAGAACAGCAGTGCGCACACCACCCCGGCGACGAGATTGCGGACGCGGGTGCTCCGGCGCGGCTGGTCGGTCATCGGTTCATGATCGGCCGTGCCGGAGCGGATCGGCGGCAAGCGCGCCGTCAGGGCGCGGAAATGCGGTAGCCGTCGCCGTCGGCGACCAGGACGAGCTGGGCGCGCGGCCTGCTCGCGGCGACCAGTTCGGCGTTGCGCAGGTCGCTGTCGCGCACCTTGCGCAGGGCGGCCTCCGGGTCGCGCCCGCCCGCCCGGTGCCGGGCCAGCAGGCGCTCGGTGAGCCGGGAGCGATCGGCGTCGACGTACCACGTCTCGTCGAGCAGGGCCCGCACGCCGGACCAGCCGGGCGCCTCGGCCTCGTCGAGCAGCAGGTAGTTGCCCTCGGTGATGACCACGGTGTGCCCGGTGAACACCGCACCGCCCGGCGTCGGCTCGTCCAGCGCCCGGTCGAAGGTGGGCCAGGGCACGGGCACTCCGAGAGGGGTGTCGCGGACCCGCCGCAGCGCGGCCACGTAACCCGCGGCGTCGAAGGTGTCCGGTTCGCCCTTGCGGGCCAGGGCGTTCCGGGCGCGCAGGGTGGCGTTGGGCAGGTGGAATCCGTCCATCGGCGCGAGCCCGGCGAAGCCGTCGCCGGCCGCGTGGTTCAGCGCGGTGACGAGCCGTGCGGCCAGCGTGGACTTGCCCGCGCCGGGCGGGCCCGCGATGCCGACGACGTAGCGGTGCCCGTCCGCGGGGCGGGCACCGAGCCGGTCGAGGATGCGCCCGGCCAGCTGAGCGGGCCGGGCGGGGCCGGGCGAGGTCACCCCCGCACCGTACCGGGGGTCAGCGGCGGGGATCAGCGATGCCGGGCGTCTCCTGATCACGGGTGGGTGGGACGGCCGTGGCATCGGCCCGCGAGATCACCGGGATCTCGGAGGTCGGTGCTTCGGAGAAGAGGATTTCGGTCGAGCGCGCTTCGGCATCGGACATGGCAGCGAGCATAGCCCGCACGACCGAAAGCCATTCAGGCAAAGGCGCGTTCGACTACCGCCGCGGTGTCGATACCGGTCGGTAGCGTGCCGAAGGCGATGCCCCAGTCCCCGGCGAGGCGGGTCGCGCAGAAGGCGTCGGCCACCGCCTGGTGACCGTGTCGTACCAGCTGAGCGCCCTGCAGGACCAGCGCCATGAGCTCGATGACCCGGCGGGCCCGGTACTCGATGTCGCTCAGGTCGGCCAGTTCCTTGCCGACCCGGTCGATGGCGTCGTCCAGGCGCGGGTCCGCGCCGCGGGCCAGGTTCACCTCCCCGAAGAACGCCTCGACGGTCTCGGGCTGGCGGCCCATGGCGCGCAACGCGTCCAGCGCCGCCACGTTGCCCGAGCCCTCCCAGATCGACATGAGCGGCGACTCCCGGAACAGCCGCGGCATGCCCGACTCCTCGGCGTAGCCGTTGCCGCCCAGGCACTCCAGGGCCTCGGCGGCGTGGGCGGGCGCCCGCTTGCACACCCAGTACTTGGTCACCGCGAGGGCGATGCGGCGCAGGGCGGCTTCGGCCGGATCGCCGCCCGCGCGGTCGGTGGCGCCCGCGAGGCGCATCATGACCGTGGTCGCCGCGTCGGACTCGATGACGAGGTCGGCCAGCACGTTGCGCATGGCGGGCTGATCGATCAGGTACGCGCCGAACGCCTTGCGGTGCCGCGCGTGGTGCACGGCCGCGACCGCGCCCTGGCGCATGCCGGTCGCCGAACCGATGACGCAGTCGAGGCGGGTCATGTTGACCATCTCGATGATGGTCTTCACTCCGGCGCCCTCGTCGCCGACCAGCCAGCCGGTGGCGTTCTCGTACTCGATCTCCGAGGACGCGTTGGACTTGTTGCCCAGCTTGTCCTTGAGCCGCTGGATGCGGATCGGGTTGCGGGTGCCGTCGGGCAGCACCCGGGGCAGCAGGAAGCACGACAGGCCGCCGGGGGCCTGGGCCAGGGTGAGGAACATGTCCGACATGGGCGCCGAGGTGAACCACTTGTGCCCGACGACGCGGTAGGAGCCGTCCGGCTGCGGGGTCGCGGTGGTGGTGTTGGCGCGCACGTCGGAGCCGCCCTGCTTCTCGGTCATCGACATGCCCGCGATGAGACCGGCCTTGCCCGAGGGCTCGCGCAGACCGAAGTCGTAGACGCGCGAGCCGAGCAGCGGCTCGTAGCGGGCCGCGAGCTCGGCGTTGTGGCGCAGGGCGGGCACGACCGCGTAGGTCATCGAGATGGGACACATGTGCCCGGCGTCGGCGGCGCCCCAGGTGAAGAACTTCGCGGCGCGGGCGGTGTGCGCGCCCGGCGTGGGGTCGAGCCAGGGCGATCCGTGCAGGCCGTGCGCGACCGCCACCGTCATCAGTTCGTGCCAGGCGGGATGGAATTCGACCTCGTCGACCCGGTGGCCCCAGCGGTCGTGGGTGTGCAGGACCGGCGGGTACTCGTTGGCCAGCCTGCCCCATTCCTGGGCCGTGCGGGCGCCCGCGAGCGCGCCGAGCTCGCGGACCTCGGCCTCGGCCCAGCCCGCGCCCTCGCGGTGCAGGCCCTCGAGCAGCGCCGGATTCCGGGAGACGTCGAAGGGGACGAGGTCGGGCACCTGGTTGAACACTTCGTGCGTGATCACGGGGCAGACTCCTCTACTGCGGGGTGGCGCCGAGCGAGCGCACGGCGAAGGCGACGAGTTCGGGGACGACGGCCTCGGCGGGCGGACCGGCCGCGAGCGGGCCGACGAGCACCTCGCCGATCGCGCCGACCAGGGCGGCCGCGCTGACCGCCGGGTCCTGCGGGGCGAGTTCGCCGGTGCGCACGCCGGCCGCGACGGCGTCGGCGAAGACGGCGGCGAAGGCGCGACGGAACCGCAGGCGCTGCTGGTCGACGGCGGCGTCGACGGGCTCGGCGAGCAGGACGTAGGCCAGCCGCGGGTTCTTCATGGCCCGGCCGGCGAAGGTCTCCACCGCCGCGGTCACCCGCGCGACGGCGCCGCCCGCGCCGACCGCGCCGCGCACCGCCTCGACCTCGCGCGCGACCACCACCGAGAAGACCGCGCCGACGAGGTCGTCCTTGCCCGCGAACTGCTTGTACACGGTGCCGGTCGCCACGCCCGCCGCCGCCGCGACCGCCGCCATGGAGAGCCCGGCGTAACCCGCCTCGGACAGCACCCGGGTGGCGGCCGCCACGATCAGCGCCCGTTGCGCGTCGAGGCGGGCCTGCACGGCCGGGGTCCTGCGGTACACCACGTCAAGAAGTGAATCACGGATTCACTTCTTCACACAAGGGACGGCGGGCCGTATGGTCGAGGCATGAGTGTGCGTGTCGAACATGCGGGCCCGGTGACCACGGTGATCCTGGACCGGCCCGAGGCGCGCAACGCGGTCGACGGGCCGACGGCACGCGCGCTGACCGACGCGTTCCGCGCGTTCGACGCCGACCCGGCGGCCTCGGTCGCGGTGCTCTGGGGCGAGCACGGCACGTTCTGCGCGGGCGCCGACCTCAAGGCCCTCGGCACCCCCGACGGGAACGTGGCCACCGAGGACGGCGACGGCCCGATGGGGCCGACCCGCCTCACCCTGAGCAAACCGGTCATCGCGGCGGTGTCCGGCTACGCGGTCGCGGGCGGCCTCGAACTCGCGCTGTGGTGCGACCTGCGCGTGGCCGAACAGGACGCGACGTTCGGGGTGTTCTGCCGCCGCTGGGGCGTGCCGCTCATCGACGGCGGCACCGTGCGGCTGCCGCGCATCATCGGCGAGGGCCGCGCCCTGGACATGATCCTGACCGGCCGCGCGGTCGGCGCGCCCGAGGCGCTGCAGATGGGCCTGGTCACCCGGGTCGTCCCCAACGGGGACGCCCGCCGGGTCGCCGAGGAACTCGCCGCCCAGCTGGCCACCCTGCCGCAGACGTGCCTGCGCAGCGATCGCGCGTCGGTGCTCGAACAGCACGGCCGCTCCGAGGAATCGGCGCTGCGCAACGAGTTCCGGCACGGCCTCGCCGCCCTGACCGACGGCGCCCTCGACGGCGCGCGGCGCTTCGCCGCGGGCGCGGGCA
This sequence comes from Nocardia thailandica NBRC 100428, assembly GCF_000308795.1. Taxonomy (GTDB): domain Bacteria; phylum Actinomycetota; class Actinomycetes; order Mycobacteriales; family Mycobacteriaceae; genus Nocardia; species Nocardia thailandica. The sequence goes on from NZ_BAGK01000207.1 coordinate 13,908, forward strand.
GGCACGGCAGCGCCGAGCAGCGCTGATGGACCGCCTGTCGGTCGTCGACGAGATCTTCCTGCGCACCCACCGCGGGCTGGGCACCCCGATCGCCCTCCAGGGGCTGTGGCGCACCGCCGAACCCATGGACCCCGCCGTCCTGCGGGCGATCCACGACCGCCTGCGGGTCGGCCCCCTCGGCCGCCGGGTCCGCGAACCCCGCGTCCCGGGCGCCCGGCGCGCCTGGCAACGCAACACCCGCGCCCATCCGCTCTCGCTGGCGCCCGGACCGGTGGGCGACCCGCTGGCGTGGGCCGCCACCCTCGGCGCCGATCTCGATCCCGGACGCGGCCCGGGCTGGCGCCTGGCCGCGGCGCCCCTCGCCGAC
>NZ_BAGK01000206.1 GCF_000308795.1 Nocardia thailandica NBRC 100428
CGGCGCGGTGCAGCGCGGCGACGGCCTCGATGCTGCGGTCGACGCGCTTCTCGACCGAAAGCCGCCCGCAATGCACCAGCAGCGGCAGCCCGGGCACACCGAGGTCGGCGCGCAGGCGGCCGTCGTGTTTGCGCGGGCTGAACAGGTCGAGGTCGACGCCGAGGGGCACCAGCTCGACGTTGGGCGCGCCGATCCGCTCGAATTCGGCGCGGGCGAAGGCGGTCGTGCAGACCACGCGGTCGTAGTCGGCAGCGGTGCGGCGGTTGGCGACGTCGGCGAAGCGGCGGGCGACGGCGCCGGGCAGGACCTGCCCGAGGAGCCGGTCGAGGCGTTCGTGGGAGATCATCACCCCGACCACGTCGTTGCGGCGCGCCCAGCGCCCGAATCCGCGCAGGGTGAGCCGGTCGGACACCTCGAGCACGTCGGGTCGCAGCCCCGCCAGCACATCGGCGACGCGGCGGGGGTCGGCCGCCCGGTAGCCGCCGGTCCAGGGAATGGCCACGGCGGGCAGGGTGATCCGGACGGCGCCGGTGGGCAGCACTTCCTCGCTGCGCCGGGGGCCGGGCACGATGAGCACCACCTCGTGGCCCGCGGCGGCGTAGCCCTCGCCGAGGTGGTGCAGCGCGGTGCGCAGGCCACCCGATCGCGGGCCGTAGAAGTTGGCGAGCTGCACGATGCGCACGCCGCCGATCGTGCAGACCCACGGAACCGTGGGACCGAACGCGACGTGAACAGCGGCCGAAGAGGCGGCTAACCGCGGTCAGCTGGGCGCGACACCACGGCCCGCGCGGGGCAGGTCGAGGTCGAGGGCGATCCGGCCCTCCCGCAGGTGCGCCTCGACCTCCTCGCCGGGCATGGGCCGGGCGATGAGGAAGCCCTGGGCGCGGTAGCAGCCGAGGCCGACGAGGGTGCGCGCGGCCATCGGCGTCTCCACGCCCTCGCCGACGACGCCGAGCCCGAAGGATCCGGCCAGGCCGATGATGGACTTCACGATGGCGAGGTCGTCGCTGGAATCGCCGAGCCGCTGCACGAAACCGCGGTCGATCTTGACCGCGTCGACGGGCAGCGCCTTCAGGTGCGACAGCGAAGAGTAGCCGGTGCCGAAGTCGTCGATGGCGATCTGCACGCCCATCTTCTTCAGCCCGCGCAGGGTGACGCGCGTCCGCACGAGATCCTGCACGACGACGTGTTCGGTGATCTCGAGGCACACCGAGGACCCGTCGATGCCGAACAGGCGGAGGATGTCCTCGATGCGCTCCACGAAATCGGCGCTGACCAGCTGTACCGGCGACACGTTGATCCGGATGACGACGTTGGCGGCCAGCCCGCGGCGGCGCCAGTCGGCGAACTGCGAGCAGGCCGACCGGATCACCCAGCGGCCCAGTTCGCCGGCCAGGTTGGTCGCCTCGGCGACCGAGACGAACGCGCCCGGCGGCAGCAGACCGCGGGTGGGGTGCTGCCAGCGCACCAGCGCTTCCAGGGCGACGATCCGGCCGGTCCGCAGGTCGACCTCGGGCTGGTAGTGCAGGACCAGCGATCCGTCGGACACCGCGCTGCGCAGGTTCAGCTCGACGTCGTCCTGGAGTTCGAACTGCGCGCGCATGGCGTCGGTGAACACCGCGACCCCGTTGCCGCCGCCGGACTTGGCCGACAGGAGCGCGTGGTCGGCGCGGCGCAGCACGTCCGAGACCGACGCCTGCCCCGGCACGCCGAGGGCGACACCGACGCTCACCCCGCGGCTCACCGATTCCTGGCCGACGGAGACCCGCCGGCCGATGAGCTGCTGGATGCGGGTGGCCTCGAGTTCGGCGGCGACGGCGTCCATCGGGGCGGCGGGCACGATGACGAATTCGTCGCCGCCGAGGCGGGCGATCATGTCGTCGGCGCCGAGGTTCTGCTGTAGTCGCTGGGCGAGGGTGCGGATGAAGTTGTCGCCCGCGCTGTGGCCGAGGAAGTCGTTGAGGGCCTTGAGCCGGTCGAGGTCGAGGAAGAACGCGGCGACCGGGCCCTTGTTGCCCGCGGCGAGCCGGTTCTCCATGTATTCCAGCAGGGCGCGGCGGTTGGCCAGGCCGGTGAGGTCGTCGTGCAGGGCGATGTAGCGCAGCTTCTCCTCGGCCACCACGCGCGCCTGCAGCTGGGCGAAGAGGGCGGCGATGGCCTTGAGGACGTTGAGTTCCCTGGCGTTCCAGGTCCGGTCGCCCTGTTTGACGAAGCCGAGCACGCCGGTGGATTCCCCGCGCGAGACCAGCGGCACGCAGGCCATGGCCACCTCGGGGATGCCCGAGCCGCGGCGCACCGTGTCCTGGTAGTCGGCGCTGCCGCGGTCGGGGCGCACGATCAGCGGTTCGGTGGCGTATTCGAGGGCGCGGAACACCGAGTCGGCGTGTTCGAACTCGACCACGCGCAGCGGGTCGGGGTCGGGCACGTCGGCGCGGTGCGGCCATTCGGCGACCAGGACGGTCGCGCGGCGCTCGCGGTCGGTGTGGCGCAGGTAGCTGAAGTCGACGTCGAAATGCTCGACCAGCGAGGCCAGGACCCGTTCGCTCGCGGCCACCATGGTCGTGGCGTCGACACCCATCAGCTCGGAGGCGACCTGTGTCACCAGCGAGTCGAGCGTCTGCCGAGGCACGATGTCTCCGATCCTGCTATCCGTCGGTCCTGCTGCCGGGCACCGGCAATCGCCGACTGCGCACACTCGCAGCCGCGGCGAAGCTCAGACGAAGAACCAATGCCACGCTCTCATCCACAGGAACTCCCAGCAGATCCAGGAAATGCCCCTGAATGGTGGCAAGTGTATCTGTGAACTCGGGAGAAACGATGCGCAAATCCTCGCGCCGCCCGGCATACAGGAACACCGGGGACACCGGCTGTACCGCCAGACCCAGCCGCTGAGCGGCCAGCCAGACCCGCTCGACGGCCGCGCCCGCCCTGGCGTATCCGGCCAGATCCGGCCGCCCGCCGCCCGTCGCGAAGGTGACCGCGACCAGCGCGGAACTGGCCCTGACCCGGTCGGCGGTGAAGTCGCCGAGCGCCCGGCCCGCCTGCCAGTCGCGCAGCCGGGCCATCACGTCGGCGCGCCTGCCGACCTGGATCTCGGCGAGTTCGTCGGGGGCGGGCTCGAGCGAGCGGATATCGATCCCGGTGCGCAGATCCTCGCCGGGCCACCGCAGTTCGCCGTAGAGCTGGGCGTGCAGTTGCGGGGTCAGGTAGCGGACGCGGTCGCTCTCTCCGAGCAGGTCCGCCGCGGCCGCGAGGTCGGGCGCGGCGGTGAGGACGCGCAGGTTCGCGGACTCGGCGGCCGCGGCGGCGGCGAGGACCGTGCCCGCCTCGGGCGGCAGCGGCCGCGCGTCGCCCAGGTGCCTGCTGGTCTCGCGGGCCAGGGCGGCCGGGTAGTCGGCGGCCAGCGCCGCGTCGGTACCTTCGCCTAGGCGCAGTTCGGCGGTCAGCGGCGCGGCGCGGTCGCCGGTGACGAACCGGGTCTCGCCGAGCAGCCCGTGCGCGGCGGCCGCGGCGCGGGCGTTGTACAGGGCCGCGCCGACGGCCACGGCGCTGCCGCGCAGGCCGATGTCCATGGCGCTGGTGCGGCTCGGGTCCAGGGTGACGCGCACGAGGCCGGGCGGGGTGTCGAGCCGCCACGGCTGCACGTTGCCGCCGGAGGGTGCCCGCTGCGCGCAGGCCAGGATCGCGGTGACCGGGTCGGCGGGTTCGGGTTCGGGGGCCAGGTCGGCGGGTTCGACGGTCAGCACGGTGTCGTCGGGGATCACCGGTTCGGCCAGGGAGTCGAGGTCGGCGTCGAGGTCGACGCGAGTGCGGCCCGAGGACAGTTTGCGGCCGAGGCCGAGCCTGCGCACCGCCGCCGCGACGACGGCCGCGCCGAGGGCGACGTCCCCGGCGAGCTGCGGCCAGGTGGTGACGGTCTCGTCGATCTCGGCCAGGCTGGCCGCCATCCGGTCCGAGAGCCGGTCGGGGTCGAGGATCCGCAGCACGTGCGGCGCCTTCTCCCTGGTGGTCAGGCCGCGCAGATCCGCGCCGGTGGTGGCGCCGAGGACGCCGTGGAACGGGGCGCGGCCGGGCTCGAGGTCGTAGCGCTCGACGTCGAAGAGCCCGCCGTCGCTGGTTTCCATGAAGACCGGCAGGCCGCGGCGGCGCGCGGCCTCGCGGACCGCGAACTTCATGTCGAGGGAGTCGCATTCCTCGATGACCAGGGTCAGCCCGTCGAGGAACTCGTCGACCGAGTCGATGTCGACGCCGGTCGGCTGGATCTCCACCGGCAGGTAGGGGTCGAGTTCGGCGATGCGGCGGGCGGTCACCACACACTTGTTCACGCCGATGTCGAACAGGCCGCCGGGCACCCGGTTCAGGTTGGACAGGTCGAGGGTGTCGAAGTCGGCCAGCCGCAACCGCCCGCAACTGCCCTCCTGGGCGAGCGCGAAGGCGATGGCGTGGCCGACGCTCTGGCCGACGATGCCGATCGTGCCGCTCGCGAGCCGGCGCTGCTCGTCGAGGGTGAGCTTGTTGCGGTTGCGGTCGAGGCGGATGGCCCGGTAGGCGGGCTCGGCGAGCACGCCGACGAGCGTGTGCCGCCACGGGTAGTGGACCCAGCGGTGGTCCTCGGGGTCGATGTCCGCGGGCACGCCGACCAGTTCGCTCAGCTCGCGCTGCATGGCGCCGCGCAGGTCGCGCACGCGGATGCCCGCGGCGGCCGAGAGCAGGCGCAGGCGCGCGGCGTCGATCGGATCGGCGGGGTCGAGCACCTGGGCCCGGTACTCGGTGTCGGTGTCGTGCTCGGTCATGCGCCGATCCGTCCCTCGTAGGCGCCGCTTGTGGGCGCGGGTCTGCCGAGGGCGGCGAGCCTGCCCGCGAGCTCGGCGCGTTCGGCCGCGACGAGGATCCGCTGCAGCGGCTCGGCGTCGTCGGGGCGGTGCAGGTCCCACCACATCGGCACGGTGCGGTACCGGTCGTCGGGGTAGGGCACCGGCGGCACGCCGGGCTGGACGCGCGCGCCGGAGCTCGCGTACCGATCGACGTTGCCGTCGCCGGTGGTCACGAAGCCGTAGCGTGCCCCGAGCAGCCAGGTCAGGTGGACGACGGCGCGGGCGAGCGTGGCGCCGAGTTCGGGTCGCCGGGTCGCGGCGCGGTCGGCCCAGACGGCCTTGACCTCGACGATCCCGGCGTCGACCCGCTCGGCCACCGCCCGCGACAGCTCGGCGTGGCCCGGCCTGCCCCGCCAGGCGGCCAGGCCGTGCACCCGGTCGGGTCCGGTCACGGGCCGCTGCGCTCGCAACCCGGCCACGACCACGTCCCCGCCCGCCTCGCCGCGGGCGCACACGGCGGCGAACAGCGCCGTCCCGTCGCCGTCGGCGAAGCGCTCGTATTCGAGTGCGGACTCCACGCCATACCTGCGGTATACCCGCTGGGCGCCTGCCAGATACTGCTGCCACAGCCAGGGCCGGGTGTTCGGGGTGGATACCCGGATCACGCAGCCGGTGTGCAGATCCCGGTACCGCAACACCACCGCATCGCGCGCTGATTCGACCGCCATCGAGTTCCTACTCCATACCGCGGGCATTGCGGCTCCCGCATCCAACTCGGCGATCCCGTGCGCCGGCCGCCCGGCCGGCGCACGGCGCCAAGGGCAGTATCCGTCATAGGCGCGGAATTCGTAGCACGAATTCAGCTAACGTTGAGCTATTACACACGGATCGAGACGAACAGTTCCACGGTCTCGGCGCCCCGCCAGACCTCGATCTCCTCGCGATAGGCCCGCACGATCTCGGCCGACGCGGTGGCGTCGTCGACCTGTGCCCAGACGTCCTCGACCGGGTCGTGATAGTCGCCGTTCGGTTCGAAACGGGCATAGACGCCCTTGGGCACGGCGACCATGAGGTCGCCCACCGGGACCAGCTCGGGCGCCGCGAACTCCCGCGACACCAGGGCGTTGTAGGTGCCCGCCGGGTCGGGGACGTAGACCGTGTGCAGCGGGCCGGTCCCCTCGGGACGGTCGCGCAGCCGGTCCTTGAGGAAGTCGATGAGGTCGCTGTTGCTGACCTTGAAACTCGGGTGCACGCGGGGCACGGCGAGGCCGCCGTAGAGGGCGGCGCCCCGGACCACGATCGAATAGGTCATCGCGGATCGACCGCCAGGTAGAGGTCGATCTTGTACGCGTGCGGGTAGCACTCGAAATCCCCGGTGTAGGTGCGCCGGATCTGCTTGTGCTCCTCGGCGTAGCCGATCTGGGTCCACAGGTCGGTCATCACGCGGGGGAAGTTGCCCACGGAGGAGAACTTGGCGTAGGTGCCGCGCGGCAGCCGCGCGACCAGGTGACCCCGGGTGACCTGGTCGAAGGACGCGCACTGGTACCCGACGATCTGGGTGTTGTAGGTGCCGAGTTCCCCGGTGTAATCGGTGTAGGCGCTGGCCAGCGGTCCGCCGAGATCCTGATGCAACACCGAGGCCCAGGCGGCCTCCAGGTCGCGGTCGCGCAATTCCCCCAGCGCGCGCTTGGGACTACGAACCGGCAGACCGGCGACCCAGGTCTCGTCCCGCTCGACGATCTCGAACTGCATCGGTGGCTCTCTCGGAGGGGTCGGTCGGAAAGGCCATGCTATCAACATCACCCGGCATACGGCGGCGTGGACACCGGCGCGTGACGGCACCTGAGCTGGACCGATGTCCACTATGAATACCCACGCAGCGCTCCGAATTGTCCGGTTCACCGGACTGGTCTAGGCTCCCGCGCTCGTGGGGACACACACCGCGCTCGAATCGCGCACGACCGCCTTCCGGTGGGGCGGCATCGTCGTCGCCGGGGTGCTCGCCGGCTACGCCGCCGTGCTGCTCGCCAACGCACGGCACTTCTACACCGACGACACCGAGGCCCAGTACGTCCCGATGTGGCAGCTGCTCGGCTCCGAGCTGCGCGCGGGCCGGTTCCCGGCGATGGTGCCGTGGGAGTGGATGTCGGGGAACTACAGCCTCGAGGAGGCCGGGCTCTACAACCCGGCGCAGCTGCTGGTGTACGTGCTCGCGCCCTCCTTCGACGACCTGGCCGCGTACGCGACCGCCGTGAAGCTGGTGTTCTCGATCGTCGCGGCGCTCGGGGTGTTCCGCATCTGCCGCGCCTACGGCGCCCGCGCGCCGTGGGCCGCCGTGGCCGGCATCGCCTTCCCGTTCAGCGGCTGGTTCCTGTTCTTCGACCAGGCCAGCTGGTTCACCTCGCACACCGGCACCGCCTGGATGATCAACGCCTGGGCCTCGGCGGTGCTCTACGCGCGCGGACGCAGCGGCCCGGTGCCGCTGTTCGTCTTCCTGTATCTGGCCCTGACCATCCAATACGCCTTCCCCGCCGTGGAATCGGCGTTGATGATCCTGGCCGTCGCCACCGGCGAGTACGTGTATCGCCGCTCCTGGGGCGTGCCGCTGCGCATCGCCGCGGTGTCCGGGCTGGCCGCGCTGGCCTCGCTGCCCGCCAACCTGCCGGTACTGCTGTCCTCCCAGGTGACCTGGCGCGGCGACTTCACCATCCGCAACGACCCGTTCCTGACGGTGCCGTGGTCGGAGTCGCTCAACGCCAGCCTGCCGAGCACGGTGCCCGCGTTCACCGGCTGGTGGGGCCACGTGCAGCCGTTGCCGATGGTCTACATCGCCTGGTTCCTCGTTCCGGCACTGGCTTTCATCGACTGGAAGGCCGCGGCGCGGCAGCTGTCGCAGTGGAGCGGCATCGCGCTGTTCGCGGTCGGCATGCTGCTGTGGACCGCGGGGCCGGGCGCCATCGGCCCCCTGCGTTGGCCGGCCCGGGTGCTGCCCATGGTCGCCCTCGGCCTCCTGGTGCTCGTGTGCGTCCTGCTGAGCCACTACGGCGTCTTCGCCGCCACACGGCGCCGCTGGGCGGCCGCGGGGGTGCTGCTGGCCCTGCTGTTCGTCCGGTCCTTCTCGGCGGCACCGAAACACGTCGTCGACCACGTGATCGCGGTCGCCGCGGTCGCCGCGCTCGGGGTCGCGGTGCTGTGGCTGGCCGACCGGCGCGGCATCGCCGCGGCCTGCCTGCTCACCGTGGCGGCGATGGTCCCGATCGCCTACGTGCAGGTGGCGGTGGCGCCGAATACGCCGATGTCCTACGGCTTTCCGGAGAAGCGCTCGGAGATGCGCGCCGCGTTCCCCGACTTCGCCGGTCGCACATTGCAATTGGCCGACCGCACCTTCGTCGCGCCGCAGGACCGCACCCTGGCGGGCGCCTACGGCTCCCTGGCGCTCGGCAGCTACGCCAAGAACCTCGACCTGCGGTACGTCAACGGGTACACCCCGGTCGGCCACGCCGCCTTCGCAGGCCTGCTGTGCATGGACTGGGCGGGCGGCACCTGTCCCGACGCCTACCGCCGCGCCTTCGCCACCGAACCCTCCACCGGCGCCACCATCGTCGACCTCATGAAGATGGACCGGGTCGTGTTGCAGCGCAGCCAGTATCCGGACGCGGGCGACCACCCCGCCCCCACCGGCTGGCACTTCGCCACCTACCCCGGCCACGAACGCCAGATCTGGGTGCTCGAACGCGACGGCGGGCCCCTCTCCGCCGACCGCGACCTCATCGCGCACGAATCGGGGGTCATCGCGACCCGCATGCCCGACGACGGCCTCACCAACCGCGCCACCGTCACCTCGACGACCGGCGGCAGGCTGGTGCTGGCGCGCCTGGCCTGGCCCGGCCACACCGTGACCCTCGGCGGGCGGGAACTGCCGACCTACACGGTCGCGGGCACCTTCCTGACCGTCGACATCCCGCCGGGCACCAAGGCGGCCGAGCTGGTCGTGCGGTGGCGTCCGCCGGGCCTGACCGCGAGCGTCACCGCCGTGCTGGTGAGCCTGGCCGCGCTGCTCGCGCTCGCCTTGTACCACCGCCGCGAACGCGACGAGCCGACCGCGCCGGTGCGCCGGGAGCCGCCGCTGGTGGACGGCGCGCCCGAGGCCGGGACACCGGAGCCGGTTCCGGTCTGATCAGGAGCGCGACTCCGCGCCGAGGGCGTCGGCGCCGATGCCCTGGGCGAGCGGCTCCGGCGCGGGCGCGCCGCCGTCCAGCGACTGCAGGAAACGCACGATCATCACCGCGGGCATGACGAAGATCGCCCACATGATCTGGTGGTCGGTGGTGCCGGTCAGCACGAGGTAGCTTCCGTAGATCAGGAACCCGGCGCCCCACAGGCCGTTGAGCACCCGGAAACCGGTACCGAGCACCTTCGCCACCGCGGCCAGCACGATCAGGACGATCCCGCTCAGCAGCAGCAATACGAGATAGGTACCGAACACCGAACGCCCCCAATGGGTTTGTGACTCAATCTGATACGCCGGGGACCATATCAGTCACTCGCGCTTGCTTCCACCGACGCCGTCAGGCGCCGATCGCCGGCGCCAGGTGCGGCCACGACTCGTGCAGGTCGGTCTGGAACTGGCCCCAGGTGTGCGCGCCGAAGGGCCGCTGCACGTGGACCGCGGGGACGCCGGCCTGCGCGAGCCGCCCCGCGAACGCGGCGGTGCACGCGGCCGCCACGGCCTCGACCGGCGGCATCGGCGGCCCGCCCTGGTCGATGGCGCCGGGCACGCCGCTGGCCGCCGACAGGAACACCGCCTTGCCCGCCAGCCTGCCCGCGTTGGCGAACGCGGCGTGCGCCTGCCAGCCCGGACCGCCGGGCGCGCCCCAGATGTTGCCCGGGTTGCCGCCGCCGCGCACCGCGACCGCGCTCACCAGCGCGACACCGGCCGCGTCCGCCGACCACGGGCACCCGCTCAGCGCGGCCACCGCCTGGAACCGGCCGGGCGCCTGGATGGCCAGATCTATCGCCGCCCCGCCGCTCATCGAGACCCCGACGACGGCGTTGCGGCCGGAGGTGGCGAACCGGTCGTCGATCACGCCGGGCAGCTCGTCGGCGAGGAAGGTCTTCCACCGCGCCCGGCCGACGGCGGGATCGTCGAAGGCCCAGTCGGTGTAGAGGCTGTACGCGCCGCCGACGGGCATGACCACGTTGACGTTCTCGTCCGCGAAGAAGCGCCGCACATCGGTGTTGTCCCACCACGAGATGGCGTCCTCGCCGCCGCCCGCGCCGGTGAGCAGGTACAGCGTCGGCGCGCCCGGACCGCCCGCGGGCAGCACGCGATGGGTGATCACCCGGTCCATCGCCGGGGAGTACACGTCCACCTGCACGGCCCCGCCACCCAGCGGTAGCTCGCCCGTCACCCGCGCTCCGGGCTCGGCGCCCGCGCTCACGGCCTGCCCGGCCACGCCGAGCACGGCACACACCACGGCAAGCACCCTCGCGGCAGCATTCACCCCCTCTGCATACCCCCGCCGCCCGGCGGCCAACCCGGGCGCGCGCGGGCCGGTCCGGTTCAGGCGTCCCAGTCGACCCGGGCGGCCATCGCGAGCAGCTTCGCGCGGCGGTGCGGGTTCGTCTCCCCGATCCAGGCGATGAGCCCGTAGACGTGGGCGCGGAAGTCGGGGCGGCCGTCGCGATTCTGGGCGGCGGCGCCGTTGCGCAGGCAGTTGTGCAGCAGGGCGCGGACCGCGTCGTAGCGGTCGCGGGGCACGGCGGGCCCGGCGTTGACGACCAGACCCGCCAGGACCTGGCGCTGGTGCGCCCGGCGGACGCGGATCTTGCCCGGATGCACCGCGAACCCCTCGTCCCGCGCGATGGCGGTCACCGCCCACGCCAGGGCGTCGGCGTCGGCGGGTCCGGAGAACGCCAGATCGTCGGCGTAGCGGGTGTAGGCGAGGCCGTGCGCGCGGGCGTACCCGTCGAGCCTGCGGTCCAGGGCGCGGGCGACCAGGTTGGCCAGCCGGGGCGAGGTGGGGGCGCCCTGCGGCAGGTGGCGCGCGCCGAGCAGGGTGCGCTGGGTGTGGTCGAGGCCGCGCAGTTCGGCCACCGGCGCGGCGGTGGTGCACAGTTCGCCGAGCACGCGGGCGACGGCGGGCGCGTACCCGCAGGCCGCGAAGACCGCGCGCACCCGGGCGGCCTCGATCGAGGAGAAGAAGTCGCGCAGGTCGATCCGGACGACGACCGCGGCGCCCGCGTGCGGTGCGCCGAAAGTGGCCGTGTTGCGTCCCTTCTCGAAGCCGTGGCAGGCCGGGTGGGCGGGCACACCGGCCAGCGCGTGCCGCAGGATCCGCCGCTGGATCTCGCGCAGCCGCACCTTCGGCGCCTCGACCAGGCGCACGCCGGTGGACTTGGGCAGCCGCCGGTACCGGTAGTGCGTCAGCGGCCGCGCCGACCGGCGCAACCACCCGCCACGATCGGCGAACCACTCGAGTTCGGGCTGCGTGAGGTTCAGCAGGGCCGCCAGCGCCGCCAGGTCGTCGATCGGCGTCGCGCCGAACCGCATTCGCCGTCGCGCCGGCTCGAGCGCGACAGTACTGACCGTCAGCACCGGCAGTTCGGCCAGGAGCCGGCGCAACGTCGCGGCCCCGTCGAGCGGTTCGCTCGGCATCAGCCCGACCACCCGCCCGGCCAGTTCCTCGGCTCGCCCGGGCTCGATCACCTCGGCGAAGACCTCGGCCAGAGCCGCGCGCTCCCAACCGATCTCGGCATCGGCGTAGTGGGCCGCCAGTTCGGCGGCCAGCCCGCCGGACACGGCGTGACTCATGCGGGGAGGACGGCGACGGTGGCGTGGCGACCGAAATCTCTCGTCCGCGGTGCCGCGAGGCACTCGGTGCGTGCGCGCCGGCTCCGGACGCTGTACCCGATCGATGTGTCGTTCCCAGGGGTTGCCCCTGAGGTGGGTCCTACCGACCCGCTCTCACCCCGCCACCGTCGCACGACGACCATAGTCGCACATATGTACGAACCGCGCAGAGCGAGACGCCAGCGGCCCCGAAGACGCCGAAACGAGAACCGGCTCATGCTCTCCATGAGCATGAGCCGGTTCTCGCGTGGAGTGGAGCTAAGGGGAATCGAACCCCTGACCTTCTCGATGCGAACGAGACGCGCTACCAACTGCGCTATAGCCCCGTGCGGCTCTGGCGAACCGCGCTGTGACACTGTATCAGGCGCCGCGCCCGGACACCCAATCGGTATCCTGAGCTGCGGTTTTCCCACTGTTGCCGAGCTATTCGCCGACGGCGCGGCGCATGTCGCCGACCTTGCTGCGCAGGGCGCGCGCGGTGGCCGGATCGAAGGCGTCGAGGTACTCGAACACCGGGTCCTCGTCGTCGGTGTCGAGCAGGGTGGAACGCCGGCGCAGGGCGCGCGCGGTGTCGCGGTCCATGGTGCGCCGCGCGGTGGCCGCCTCCGGGGTCACGGCGGGCTCGCCCTGGCGCTGCTTGCGCACCAGGCGCGCCGCGCGGCGGCGGCGGATGTCCTCCTCGACCCGCACCTGCCTGCGCAGGTAGGCCAGGTACCCGCCCAGCACGGCGAGCGCCAGGCCGAAGGCCCACCAGAACATGGGGTTCAGCAGGAACCCGAACACGGCGAACAGGGTGGCGCCGATGATCAGGCCGAGCACGGCGCGCTGCCGGAAGGTGTAGCGGGCGGCGCGGGCGATGGCGTCGGCCTCGGGGTCGTAGCCGCCCCGGCCGCGCCTGCTCGGCACGAAGTCGTCGTCGTCCAGGGTGGCGGTGGCACCCGCGGTGGCAGTGGCAGTGGCAGTGTCGATGTCGTCGAGCAGCGCGGGCGGCGACGCGGCGGGCGGCACCCGGGCCGCGGTGGCGGCGACGGGCTCGGCGGGCGCCTCGTCGGCCCCGGCCGGATCCGCCTCGGCGGCAGGCGTTTCGATGTCCGCGGCGTTGTCGCTGTCGTCGGTGTCGTCCGGCGCGGCGGGGGCGGCGGTGTCCAGTTCCACGTCGGTGGTGTGCTTCTCGTCGTCGAGGTCGTTGGTGGGGTCGTCGGCCGATGGCGTCATCCGGTCCTCCGAATCATCGGGGTGGGGGCGCTTGCTCAACACGCGGGGACGGTAGTCGGGATCGCTGTCGTGACCGCCCGCCGCCCTGATGCGTATCCGTCGTTTGGACCCGCCGCGATGCAGCACCCGGGTCGCGAGCGCGGCATCGGTGGTCCGCCGGATCCGGGGGTGACGATCGGCCAGGATCGGGAACAGGACGAAGACCCACAGCACGACCAGTCCGATCCACAGGACCGAATTCGGCATCGCGGTCATCACCTCCCGTTCCCGCCTGGGGTTTCGTCCATCCATCCACGGCACGGGACCCGCTGTCACCCAGCGCATCCCGCACGTGCTCGCCTTGCGGGCGTCCGGTGCCGGCGGCACCGGACGCACCACCGACGTCCGTAGGTTAATTCGGGCAAGCCTGCGTTTCCGGCAGGCGCGCCGTGCACACCTGCCTCATGAGTAACAGAAAACTCACGGCTGCGCCGCCCGACCCTCCTGAATCAATCGTTCCACCACCGTGGTAACGACCTCCTCGACGGTGATCCCGACGAGAATATGGTCACGCCAGGCTCCGTCGACATCGAGATATCGGCGCAGCAGGCCCTCTTCGCGGAAGCCGACATTGCGCAGCACCGCTTGACTGGCCAGATTCTCCGGCCGCACGGTCGCCTCGACCCGATGCAGGCCGACCTGCCCGAAGCAGTGGTCGAGGCCGAGCGCCAGCGCCGCGGTCGCGACGCCCTGGCCGCCCAGATCCTTGGCCACCCAGTACCCGATCCACGCCGACCGCAGCGCCCCGCGCACGATGTTGCCGATGGTCAGCTGGCCGCTGAACTGGCCGTCGACCTCGATCACCAGCGGGATCATCGCGCCGCGCCGCGCCTCGGCCTTCAGGCTGCCCCACAGGGCGGGCCAGTTGGAGGCGTGATTGCGCGTCTCCCACGGCCCGCGTCCGGTGGGCTCCCACGGTTCGAGGTGGGCGCGGTCGCGCAGGCGGATGCGGCTCCACGCCGCGGCGTCGCGCAACCGCACCGGGCGCAGCGTGACCTGTCCGGCCGCGACCCGCAGCGGACCCAGCCGTGCCGGCCAGCCCGGGTGCTGGGTCGCCCGGAACACGTTCATCGACTCCATGGCCGCCTCAGCCGCGCTGAGCCAGGAACGCGACCCGTACCTCGTCACCGGTCCGGAAGTCGGTGTCGTCGGGTTCGACGACGATGAGGCTGTTGGCCTCGGCCAGCGTCGCCAGCAGGTGCGAGGAGGCGCCGTTGCCGGAGCCGAGCGCCTGCACCAGGTAGTCGCCGGTGGTCTCGTCGCGCAGCAGCTGCGCGCGCAGGTAGCTCTTGCGGCCCGGCAGAGAGGTGATGGGAGTGATGGTGCGCGCGTTGACGATCCGCCGCATCGGCTGACGCCTACCGAGCGCGATCCTGATCAGCGGGCGCACCATGACCTCGAACACGACCAGCGCGCTCACCGGGTTCGACGGCAGCAGGAAGGTGGGCACCTCGTCGCGGCCCAGCCTGCCGAAACCCTGCACCGAGCCCGGATGCATGGCGATCCGCGCGACCTCGAGCTCGCCGAGCCCGTCGAGGGCCTCGCGCACCTGCTCCGACGCCCAGCCGCCGACCGCGCCCGCGATCACCACGACCTCCGAGCGCACCAGCTGCCCCTCGACCACGTCGCGCAACCGGCGCGGGTCGGCGCTGACGATGCCGACCCGGTTCACGTCGGCGCCCGCGTCGCGCGCGGCCGCCGCCAGGGCGTAGGAGTTCACGTCGTAGACCTGGCCGGGGCCGGGCGTGCGATCGATGTCGATCAGCTCGCCGCCGATGGAGATCACCGACAGCCGGGGCCGCGGGTGCACCAGCACCTTGTCCTGGCCGACCGCGGCCAGCAGGCCGACCTGGGCCGCGCCGATGATCGCGCCCGCGCGCACCGCCACGTCGCCCGGCTGCACGTCGTCGCCGACGCGGCGGACGTAGTCGCCGGAGCGCACCGGCTCGAACACCTTGATCCGGGCCCGGCCGCCGTCGGTGTAGTCCAGCGGCAGCACCGCGTCGGCCAGGGTCGGCAGCGGCGCGCCGGTGTCGACCCGGACGGTCTGGCGCGGCTGCAACCGGATCGGCTGCCGCGACCCCGCGACGACCTCGCCGACCACGGGCAGGGCCAGGTCGATCAGCTCGCCGTCCTCGTCGCGGACGTCGGTGCCCGCGGCGGCGACGTCGACGCTGCGCACCGCGTAACCGTCGATCGCGGCCTGGTCGAAACCGGGCAGCGCGCGCTCGGAGATGACGTCCTCGGCACACAGCAGGCCCTGGGCCTCCGAGATCGCCACCCGGACCGGCCGGGGCGCCACCGCGGCGGCGGTGACCTTGATCAGCTGATCCTCAACCGAACGCATGGGTGTGTGCTGTCCTTTCCGCGGCCGAGGTCGGACCGGGCATCCGGCCCCCGGCCCACTTCGCAGTTCTTACGCGTGGTCGGACTGTGGGTCCCAGTCGGCGCTGAGCCGATGTTCGAGCCACTCGCGCAGCTGCGGGCCGTATTCCTCCCGCTGGAGGGCGAAATCGACCGCAGCTCGAAGATAGCCGCCCGGGTTGCCCAAATCGTGGCGCGAACCGCGGTGAACCACGACGTGTACCGGGTGATCCTCGGCGATCAGCAGCGCGATGGCGTCGGTCAGCTGGAGTTCGCCGCCCGCGCCGGGCTCGATGCGGCGCAGCGCGTCGAAGATCGCGCGGTCGAGCAGGTAGCGACCCGCCGCCGCGTAGGTCGAGGGGGCGTCGGCCAGCGCGGGCTTCTCCACCATCCCGCGCACGCGGAGCACGTCGTCGGACCCGGGACCGTCGACGGTCTCGACGTCGAACACGCCGTACGCGCTGACCTGGTCCTTGGGCACGTCGATGGCGCACAGCACGGTGCCGCCGCGCTCGGCGCGCACCCGCCGCATGGTGTCGAGGACACCGCAGGGCAGCACGAGGTCGTCGGGCAGCAGGACGGCGATGGCGTCCTCGTCGTCGTCGAGCACGCGCTCGGACTGGGCCACCGCGTGGCCGAGGCCGAGCGGCTCCTCCTGGACGACGGAGGTGACGTCGAGCAGCGCGGGCGCCTTGCGCACCTTCTCGAGCAGGTGGAACTTGCCGCGCTCGGCGAGGGTGCTCTCGAGCACGAGGTCCTCGACGAAGTGGGCGACGACGCCGTCCTTGCCGGGCGAGGTGACGATCACCAGCCGGTCCGCGCCGGAGTCGGCGGCCTCGGCCGCCACCAGCTCGATACCGGGAGTGTCCACGACGGGAAGCAGCTCCTTGGGCACCGTCTTGGTGGCAGGCAGGAACCGCGTGCCGAGCCCGGCCGCGGGCACCACCGCGGTACGGAAAGCGGACTTTCCGGCGTTTGCTGTCATACCCATACCCTATCCATTCCTGTGCCGGTCCGAAGTCGAGCCATCACGATCCGGCGTCGGCAAGAGCTTAGGGTGAACACTGTGGAGTTGCCCGGTGACCGCAGCAAATATGCCTGGCGTGAGCACGTTCTCAGGAGCCGAGCGCAGGTCGATCCCGCGACACACGCGAGCGAGGCCGCGGCGCTGGCCGCCGCCGCCGTCACGCTGACCGGGGCGGGCGTCACCGTGTGCGCCTATGTCCCGGTGCGCGGCGAGCCCGGGTCGCTCGCGATGCTCGACGCCCTGAATGTGCCGGGCGCCACGGTGTTGCTCCCTGTCACCGGCGCGCCGGGCCCGCTGCGGTGGGGGCGCTACACGGGCCCGGAATCGTTGCGCGAAGCGCGATTCGGCCTGCTCGAGCCCGACGGACCGGACCTGCCACCGGAGACGGTGGCGACCGCGGGCGTCGTCCTCGTGCCCGCCCTCGCGGTCGACCGGCGCGGCGTGCGCCTCGGCCGCGGCGCGGGTTACTACGACCGCACCCTGGGCGCGGCGGGCCCGGACACCCGGCTCGTCGCCGTCGTGCGCGACGCCGAATTCGTCGATCGCCTGCCCGAGGAACCGCACGACCGGCGCATGGGCTGGGTGCTGACCCCGGCGGCCGGGCTGCGCCCGCTGACCCCGGCGGCGGCGGAATGAACGGGCGATTGGCGACGTTGGCACTGTCGGCGGTAGAGTGCTAGATCGACGAGACCTGCGGAGGATCCTGTGCCCACTTATTCGTACGCGTGCACCGAGTGTGACAATCGCTTCGACGTCGTGCAGTCCTTTTCCGACGATGCGCTGACCGTGTGCCCCCAGTGCTCGGGAAAGCTGCGCAAGCTGTTCAACTCGGTCGGCATCGTCTTCAAGGGCAGCGGTTTCTACCGCACCGACAGCCGCGGCGGCGCGTCCACCGCCTCCGAGCCCGCCAAGTCCTCCTCGGACGGCAACGGCTCGGCGTCGAGCGGCGCGTCCAGCAGCACCACGACCACCACCAGCACGGCCGCCGCCAGCTGATCCGGTAGGTGTCCACAGCCGCGAGGTTGTCCACAGCGGGCGATCGGAACGGCGATCGGTGAGCCGACGGCTCCTACGCTCGCCGCATGACCCGAAGTCTGGCCGACCTCGGCCGCGGCGGTGGCTGGCGCGCGGCGCTGCACAATCGCCCGTCCTGGGCCGATACCGTCGTCCTGCGGCGCGCGCTCGCCGCCCTGCTCGCGCTGGCCGCGGTGGCGCTGTTCCTGCGTGACGACCCCGCGGGCGCCCGCCGCGACGTCGTCGTCGCCGCCCGTGACCTGACCCCCGGCCGCCTGCTCGCCGCCGACGATCTGCGCGTCGTCGCCCATCCGGCCGCCGCGCTCCCGCCCGGCGCCGTCACCGACACCGGCGCCCTGGTCGGCGCCACCCTCACCACCGCCATGCGGCCGGGCGAGGTCTTCACCGATCTGCGCGTGGTCGGCCCGCGGCTGGCCGCGGCCGCCGCCGGGACCGAGGACGCCCGCATCGTGCCCATCCGCCTTGCCGACTCCGCGGTCGCCGAGGTCCTGCGCGGCGGCGACAGGGTGGACGTGGTCGGCGTCGAGGACGCGGGCAGCCCCGGCGGCGCGAAACCCGCGCGGACCCTGGCCGCCGACGCGGCCGTCGTCCTGGTCATCACGCCGGGCGGGCAACGTCCCGGCGCCGAACGGGTGGTGCTCGTCGCCATGGCCGCCGAGCACGCCACCGCCGTCGCGGGCGCCTCGCTGCGCACGGCGCTCACCGTGGTCTTCCACTGAGGTGAATCACACGATGCTCACTTAGCGAGACATTTGCCCGACCGCTGGTTAGCATCACTTCGAACCGGCACGACTGTCATCGCAACATTCGCACAGGAGCCAGCTCCGCGGAGCGACCGGCTCCGGGACGAAGGAGCTCGGCACATGCTCAAGGGTTTCAAGGACTTCCTGCTCAGGGGAAATGTCATCGATCTGGCGGTGGCGGTCGTCATCGGTACCGCGTTCACCGCGATCGTGACCGCGTTCACCAGCGGCATCATCGATCCCCTGCTCGCGGTATTCGGCGGCGACAGTCAGCTCGGGCTCGGTGTCCAGCTGGTTGCCGGAAAGCCCGCCACCTTCATCGAAATCGGCGGGATCATCACCGCGGCGATCAATTTCGTCCTGATCGCCGCCATTCTCTATTTCGTGCTGATCGTGCCCTCCAACGCGGCGAAGAAGCGTTTCTCGAAGGAGGACGAGAAATTGTCCGACAGCGAGGTGCTCATCCAGATCCGCGACCTGCTCGCCGACGCCGCCCGCAGCGGCGGCGGCAAGCACGAGAGCTGAGCTCCCCGAGTGTGTTCGGGCCCGTCGCCGCGGCGACGGGCCCGAACACACTGCCGGACAGCGGGGTTCAGCCGAGGCTGAACGGCTGGCCCCACAGCGTCACCCAGGAGATGACGTTCTCGGTCTCGACCTCGACGCTGACGAAGGAGCGCGCCTGGGCGTACCCGCCGCAGCCCGACAGGCTGATGGTCTCGTCGGCCCAGGTCACCGACCCGTTGTTGCCCTTGAACTTGTTGTTCTTGGAGTGGTCCTCGTTGCCGTAGTCGTCGGCCTTCTCCAGGTCGAGGATGTAGAACGACTTCGCCTGGCCCGCACCGAGGGACAGGTTCCCTCCGGTTGTCACGCCCCCAGAGGGGCCACTTTCGCCACCCGCGGCGCCCTCGGCCCCGCCCTCGGCGCCACCGCCGGAGATGTTGACCTGGCAGCCCACGGTGTAGCCGGGGTAGATCTTGCCGCCGACGCCGTCGCCGGAGACCGAGACCTGCGCGGAGCCCGACACCCAGGCATTGCGGTGCGCCGGAGTCGATCCCAGCGACGGGTTGATGTTGGCCGACTCCCCGACCATCCGCACGGTGACGACGGTGCCGTCGGACAGCGTGCGGGTGATCTCGCCGCCCGGCAGCGGGACGAAGGTGTCGGCGTCGGCGGCGCCGGTGGAGAACAAGCCGATCGCCACGGTCGCGGCGGCGGCGGAGACCGCCGCCCGCGTGACGTTGCTGCGGTTGATCATGTCTGTGCCCCTCGATGGGTTGATTCGGCTGAGCGGGAAGGGATCTCGTGGAACTCGACCGGCGTCAGCCGATGCTGAACGGCGCCCCGTAGAGGGTGGTCTTGGAGTAGTCGTCGCCGATGATCTCGACGACGGTGTAGGAGCGGGCCTGCGCGTAGCCGGCGCAGCCCTGAATCTGGATCTCGGCGTCCTGGTACTCCACGGAGTAGACGCCGGGCTTGAGGATGTCCTTGGAGCTGATCTGCACGAAACCGACCTGGCCGGGGCCGAGATTCAGCCCGACCGACCCGCCGACACTGGCGCCGTCGGTGCTGAGGCCGCCGGAGACACCGGCCGAGATCGCGTCGTCGGCGATGCTCACCTGGCAGCCGACGATGTAGCCGGCGTTCAGCTGCGAGGCGCCGTGGGTGGAGGAGTTGTTGGAGCCGGGGCGATTGGAGGGACCGTTCCAGGGGCCGACCTCCCCTTCCGGGGTGACCTGCACGTCGGCCACGTGCTTGCCCGAGACCCAGGCCACGCGACCGGCGCCGTTCGCGGCCAGCGACGGGGAGATCACGGCATGCTCGCCGGTCCGGGTGATGGTGACCCCCGGACCGTTCTTCTGTCCGTCCGGCAGCGGCACGAACGTATCGGCATCGGCGGCACCGGCGGACAGCAGGCCGACGGCCACCGCGACGGCAGCACCCGCGCCCGTGATCCGGGCGACACGGCGCGTGCCGGTGGTGCGGTTCTCGCTCATACTTCCCCTCGAGGATTCGCAAACCGACCTCGACCGTCGAGGTCGATAATCTTCACGCTCCACCCGGTCCCAGCCGGTTCCACCGCGCGGGCCGTACGGCCGGAAATCGGTGGTCACCGCTGGCATCGGGGCCTCGAATGGCCCCGCCGGGGTTGATCAAGAAAAAGACGAAACGCAGATGGTGCAGAACTGACTGGCAACGAGTCGCGCACCAAGATAGTAAGCCGTGGGCGCCCGTGTCCAGTGAAAGCGGGCGGCGAATACCGGAAAAGGGGCCGTTCGCCGGAGCGAACGACCCCTTTTTCGCGAGGGTGTCGAGTGACGGTGACCGATCAGCCGAGGCTGAACGGCTGGCCCCACAGGGTGACCCAGGAGATGACGTTGTCGGTCTCGACCTCGACGCTGACGAACGCGCGCGCCTGCGCGTAGCCGCCGCAGCCGGTCAGGCCGATGGTCTCGTCCGCCCAGGTCACCGAGCCGGTGTTGCCCTTGAACTTGTTGTTCTTGGAGTGCGACTCGGAGCCGTAGTCGTCGGCCTTCTCGATGTCGAGGACGTAGAACGACTTCGCCTGGCCGGGGCCGAGCGAGAGCTCGCCGCCGGAGGTGACGCCGCCGGAGGCGTTGCCCTCCCAGTCCGAGCCGACGTCGACGCCGCCGGAGGCGCCGCCGCCGGAGATGTTGACCTGGCAGCCCACGGTGTAGCCGGGGTAGATCTTGCCGCCGACCTCTTCACCGGAGATGGTGACCTGCGCCGAGCCGGAGACCCACGCGTTGCGGTGCACCGGGGTGGAGCCCAGCGACGGGTTGATGTTGGCGGACTCACCGACCAGCTTGATGTTGACGACGGTGCCGTCGGACAGGGTCTTGGTGATCTCGCCGCCGGGCAGCGGGACGAAGGTGTCCGCGTTGGCCGCGCCGGTGGAGAACAGGCCGACGGCCACGGTGGCGGCCGCGCCGACACCGGCCACCCGGCCCAGGAACTTACGGTTGATCATAGGTTTTTCCCTCGGGGATTCGAATTCGCCGCAGCGAGAAGAAGGTTGGTTCGTGGGACCGGGATCAGCCGATGCTGAACGGCATACCGTAGAGGGTGGTCTTCGAGTAGTGGTCGCCGATGATCTCGACCACGGTGTAGGCGCGCGCCTGGGCGTAGCCCGCGCAGCCCTGGATCTCGATTTCCGCGTCCTGGTAGTCGACGGCGTAGGTGCCGGCCTTCAGGATGTCCTTCGAGCTGATCTGGACGAACTTGACCTCGCCGGGGCCGAGGTTGACGCCGAGCGAGCCGCCCGCGCTGACGCCGTCGGTGCTGACACCGCCGGAAACGCCCGCGCTGATCGCGTCGTCGGCGATGCTGACCTGGCAACCGACGATATAGCCGGTGTTCAGCTGGGAGGCGCCGTGGGTGGAGGAGTTGTTGGAACCCTCGCGGCCCGACGGGCCGTTCCAGGGACCGACCTCGCCCTCGGGGGTCTCGGCGACCTCGGCGACGGCGGTGCCGGAGACCCACACGACGCGGCCGGCGCCGTTGGCGGCGAGCGACGGCGAGATCAGCGCGTGCTCGGCGGTCCGGGTGATGGTCACAGTGCCCGAAGGGCTCACCTTCTGGCCGTCCGGCAACGGCACGAAGGTGTCGGCGTTGGCGGCACCGGCCGACAGCAGGCCGATGGCCACGGCCGCGGCAGCGCCGACGCCCGCGGCGCGGGCGCCACGACGCACACCAGTGGTGCGGTTCTCGCTCATACTTCCCCTCATCAAGTGTCTAACAGCCGGTCTCGACCATCGAGACCGGACGGGTGGACCTCACAGGCCCAGCTCAGTGTGTAGGCAGTTTGTTGCCGCCACGTAACCGACTGTTATTTCGGCGATACAGACATTCCGATGTGACGAGCCCGAGCCGGGGCTCCACCGGGCACTCACGAGATTGTCGGGCTGGTGCTGCGGGGTCCGATAGTTGATGGCTCGCTGGCGAACATTAAACGCCGCGGGAACGTTTCGGCAACGCAGGAGTTCGTAAATTTCTCGGTGACCCCCATCACAGAAGTCCGCATGCCGATATGCCTTGACGTGCATAAATGGGTTGACCAGCGACGATGTCAACCGGCGTTAACGGCCCCCGCCGTTCCCGTGAAAGCATTGCGATACGACGATGGACCGCGCCCCCCGCGCGGTCCATCGGTATTCGGGTCACGTCGGCAATTCCGACGTTCTGGACAAATATCTCAACGCAGTACTACGGAGTTGCCCAGTAGATAACGGAATGGTCACCCGTGGTGCGGCGGCACCTGCGAACGCAGCCATTCATCGTTGTCGCGACCGGCGGAACCCGGGCCACGTTCGTCGCCGGTGGTCTCCGGCAGCACCTCGCCGAAGATGCGGGCGAGGCGGGCGGCCTCGGCCGCCCGCTCCCGCGCCGAACGGGTGTCGTCGCCGGTCACCGCGACCTCATTCGTCCAGGCCGGACAGCTCGCCGATGACCCGGCTCGCCAGCGGGCCGAGCGTGGCCATGCCGTCGCGGACCGCGGCCCGCGTGCCGGGCAGGTTGACCACCAGCGTGGAACCGGAGATCCCGGCGACGCCGCGCGACAGGCCCGCGTCGAGCGAACCGGCCACCCGGCCCGAGGCCCGCAGCGCCTCGGTGATGCCGGGCAGTTCGCGGTCGAGCACCTGCTCGGTGGCCTCCGGGGTGACGTCACGCGGCGACATGCCGGTGCCGCCGACGGAGATCACCAGATCGACACCGCCGATCACCGCGGTGTTGAGCGCGTTGCGGATCTCGACCTCCTCGGCCTGGACCGTCACCGAGGCGTCGACCAGAAAGCCTGCCTCGCTGAGCAACTCGGTGACCAGCGGGCCGATCGAGTCCACTCCTCCATGCGCCGTCCGATCGTCGACGACAACCACCAGTGCACGCCCTGCGACGGGAGCATCGATTTCCATGACACTCACCGTAGCGCCTGGCGCGCCGGCGTCGCCCGGCGAAGTGATGATCATCGGCCACCGTCCGCGGCCGCGCCGGTGAGCGTGACCTCGACGGTCTTGGCGTTGCCGCCGTTCTCGTCGGTGTAGGTCAGCTTCACCTTGTCGCCGGGCGAGTGCGACCGCACCGCCGCGATCAGCGCGTCGCCGGAGTCGATGGCGCGGTCGCCGAGTTTGGTGATCACCGCGCCGGTCGGCACCCCGGCCTTGGCGGCGGGGCCGTCGGGGGTCGCCTCGAGGACCCGCGCGGCGGTGTCCTGCGGGCGCAGCTTGACGCCGATCTGGGCGTAGGTGGCGTGACCGGTTTTGATCAGTTCGTCGGCGACCCGGCGGGCCTGGTCGACGGGGATGGCGAAGCCGAGGCCGATCGAACCGGTCTGCTGGCCCGCCGCGTCGCCGCCGAGGCTGGCGATGGCGGTGTTGATCCCGACCAGCTTGCCGTTCGCGTCGACCAGCGCGCCGCCGGAGTTGCCCGGGTTGATCGCGGCGTCGGTCTGGATGGCGTCGATGACGGGGTTGACCTGGCTCGGGGCGCCCTGGCCGCTGGTCGACACCGGGCGGTTGAGCGAGGACACGATGCCGGTGGTGACCGTGCCCGCCAGGCCGAGCGGCGAGCCGACGGCGATGACCGGCTGACCGACCGCGAGCCCGGCGGAGGTGCCCAGCTCGATCGGGGTGAGGTCGGTGCGGCCGCTGACCCGGACCACGGCCAGGTCCGAGACCGGATCGGCGCCGACCAGGGTGGCCGGGGCGGTGCTGCCGTCGCTGAACACCACCTCCATCTTGGCGCCGTTGCCGGCGCCCGAGGCGACGTGGTTGTTGGTGAGGATCAGCCCGTCCGAGGACAGCACGACGCCCGAGCCCTCGCCCGAGGCGCGCGCGCCCGCGACCTTGATCAT
Organism: Nocardia thailandica NBRC 100428; assembly: GCF_000308795.1. Classification (GTDB taxonomy): domain Bacteria; phylum Actinomycetota; class Actinomycetes; order Mycobacteriales; family Mycobacteriaceae; genus Nocardia; species Nocardia thailandica. Next base: position 23,960 of record NZ_BAGK01000206.1, read on the forward strand.
CACCACGCTGGGCAGCACCTTCTGGGCCACCGCCTGGGTGGATCCCGCCGGCGCGTTGACGGCGTTGTTGACCGTCGGCTTCGGCGCGTCGAGCGCGTTGGTGACCGGGGCGCCCACGGTGCCGGAGTCGACCGCGATCGCGCCGACCACGCCGCCGATGCCGCCGCTGACCAGCGCCAGCGCCGCCGCGCCCGCCACCAGGCCCATCCGCAGCGGCTTGCGCGGGGCGGGCTGTGGCGCCGCGAGCGGATGGCCGGGCCCGACCGGCGGGAGGGGCGAGGTCTGGTCGAAGGGCCGCGCCTGCCCGGGGAAGGTGTGGGTCGCGCCCGGGCCGCCCGGGTGGCCGGTGAACGGCGGGGACATGCCCGGCTGACCGGCGAGCGGGTCCGGCCCGTACCCGGCGCCCTGGCCCTGCGCGGCCTGCGGATCGAGGGGACGCTGCTGCGCGGGGCCGGCCTCGGCACCCGCGTTCTCGGCATGCTGACGGGGATCGGTCATCGGTGTCTCTTTCTCCTCACGCTTACCGATCAGCTTCCCCGCCGCCACTGAGAGCTGACTGAGATCGCGCCGTCAGTTCGCCCAGACTCCGCCGGGAGTTTCCGGGCCGGGTCAGACCTCGTCCGGCTCCTCGAGGTCGCCGGGACCGGGCGCCTCGCCCGGCAGCACGATCCGCACGAGCGCGCCACCCCGGTCGGAGGTGTCCACCGCGATGGTGCCGCCGTGCTTGGTCACCACCTGTTTGACGATGGCGAGGCCGAGCCCGGACCCGGGCATGGACCGCGACGCGGTCGTCCGGTAGAAGCGCTCGAACACCAGCTCGCGCTCCTGCGGCGGCACGCCGGGGCCGGCGTCGGCCACGGCCAGTTCCAGCAGCCCGGGACCGGCCGGGCGCATGGTGATGGTGACGTCGGCGTCGGCGGGGCTCCACTTCGCCGCGTTGTCGAGCACGTTGAGCACCGCGCGTTCGAGCCCGGCCTCGTGCCCGTAGACGAACCACGGCTGCAACTCGGCGACGAACTGGATGTTGCTGCGCCTGCGGCGCACCCGCTCGAGCGCGCGCTCGGCCACCTCCCCCAGGTCGACGCGCTCGTAGACGGTCTCCGGCGCGTCCTCGCGTGCCAGGTCGACGAGGTCGCCGACCAGGGTGGACAACTCCTCGATCTGGGCGACCACGTCGGCGCGCAGCTCGGCCATGTCCTCGTCGGGCACCCGGGGCGCGCCGGGGCGGCCCGCGGCGATGAGCAGCTCCATGTTGGTGCGCAGCGAGGTGAGCGGGGTGCGCAGCTCGTGTCCCGCGTCGGCGACCAGGCGGCGCTGCCGGTCCCTGGACTCGGCCAGCGCGCGCAGCATGGTGTTGAAACTCTCGGTGAGCCGGGCCAATTCGTCGTCGCCGGTGACCGGGATGGGGGTCAGGTCGTCGGTGCGGGCGACGCGTTCGGTGGCCGCGGTGAGCCGCGCGATGGGCCGCAGCCCGGTGCGGCCGACCGCCGTGCCCGCCGCGGCGGCCAGCACCACGCCGCACGCGCCGACCACGAACAGCAGCCAGGCCAGCCGGTCGAGCACCTCGCGGGTGCGGTCGAGCTTCTGGGAGATGATCAGGGTGCCGCCGCTGTGCGTGCGCGCGGCCAGCACCCGCTGGTCGCCCACGGTGCGCAGCGAGGAGCCGATCTTGCCGTCGGCCACCGCGCGCTCCTGCGCGCCGACCGGCGGGATCGTCTGCTGCGGGGGCACGTAGGACTTGGAGTCGGGGAAGATCAGCGCCACGCCGACGTCGTTGGAGAACAGCCCGGCCAGCAGGATCGACTGGAAGCCGAGCATCTCGACGTTGTTGTTGATCATCGTCGCCGCGCGCGCCTCGAGCTGGGCGTCGACGTCGGCGTAGAGCGCCCTGGCGACCATCGCGTAGGCCGCGATCGAGGTGACCGCGACCGCGATGAGCACGACCGAGGCGGCCAGCAGGGTGACCCGCCAGCGCAGCGAGACCGACCGGGTCAACGGCATGGGCGGGCGCATCTCGCCGGCGTGGGTGGGACCCACCACCGCGACCGAGCCCTTGCGGGTGGAGGCGTGGACCATCGCGCGCGCCTAGGGCGGGGTCTCGCGGAGCACGTAGCCCACCCCGCGCACGGTGTGGATCAGGCGCTCCTCGCCCGCGGCCTCGGTCTTGCGGCGCAGATAGCCGATGTAGACCTCGAGCGCGTTGCCCGAGGTGGGAAAGTCGTAGCCCCACACCTCTTCCAGGATGCGGCCGCGGGTGAGCACCCGGCGCGGGTTGGCCATGAGCATCTCGAGCAGGGAGAACTCGGTGCGGGTCAGGCTGATCGGGCGGTCGCCGCGGGCGACCTCGCGGGTGACCGGGTCGAGCGACAGATCGGCGAAATGCATCGCCTCGGAGGTCTCCCCGCCCGGGTCCGGCGCCCGGCGGCGCAGCAGCGCGCGCAATCGGGCGAGCAATTCCTCCAGCGCGAACGGCTTGGGCAAATAGTCGTCGGCGCCCGCGTCGAGGCCGGCGACGCGTTCGGAAACCGAATCGCGGGCGGTCAAAACCAGAATCGGCAGATCGTCACCGGTGCTGCGGAGGCGCCTGCACACTTCCAGACCGTCCAGTCGCGGCATCATTACGTCCAGGACCAGCGCGTCCGGGCGGGCGCTGCCGACTTTCTCCAATGCGTCCATACCGTCGACCGCCAGATCGACGGTGTAGCCGTTGAAGCTCAGCGACCGTCGCAGCGACTCCCGGACGGCGCGATCGTCGTCGACAACCAGAATGCGCATGCGAACAGTTTGCCGTTCTCAACTGAGAGGGTGCTGAGTTTCGGCGGTGACGCGCGGGACTGTGACGAGGTCAGCGGCCGCCGCCGCCACGCCGCCGGAGGGGCCGTGGGTTGTCCCCGGGAGGTACGGCGCGCCCGGATGTTCATCACCGTGCACGAACATCTTGACAAACAGCACCGAATCAGCCTCTCGCCAGGCTATATTCAGCGCGCCGGTAACCGCGTCACCCGGATTGCCGACGACCGCTGGTGAGGGTATCTTTTCATCGGTAAAAACTAGACCTCTAGTTGGTTCTGCGCTCGAATCGCACCGCGACGACGCCACGCGCGGCCAGGGTCACTTCGGGAAAGCAGAGGCACGGCAAGCGGATGGATGTTGCACACCGCTCCTGGCAATTCAGCCTGTCGAACTGGTCGGTAACTCGCAAGGTCGGTGTCGTGCTGGTGCTGCCGGTGATGCTGGCGACCGTCTTCGCGGTGCTGCGTATCAACAACGAGCTGCAGACCATGAGCCAGCTGGACGCTGCCGCCGAGCAGGCGGCCATCCTGCGTCCGGTCGTCAAATACACCACGGCCACCGAACAACTCGCCATCGCCGCGACCACCCACTGGGGAAATATCGCCGACCCCCAGGTCGATGCCGCGCTGTCGACCTACGACCAGGCGCTGGCCGAACTCCAGTCCGCGCTGCGCACCTCCCAGACCGACGCGGCCGTCCTGGCCGAACTCAACGCCGCCGCGGCCACCGGCACCACCCTGCGCGGCGCGGTCCGCAGCGGCTCGCCCGCCATGCTCGGCACCCAGGCCGACGAGATCACCACCCGCGCCAGCAACGCGCTCGCGCTCACCCCGGCGGTCGAGGACACCGACATCCAGCGCTACTTCACCCAGCTCGGCTCGCTGCAGTCCGCGCGGCGCCTGCTGGCCCAGCAGCGCATGCTCGTCGCCGACCCCGACCCGGTCCGCGCGCAGACCGTGCGCAGCAAGGTCCTGGTCGTCCTCGGCGCCGAGGCCAGCATGATCGAGACCTACAGCCACACCCTGCCCGGGCAGGCGGGCGCGGTGCAGCCGCTGGTCGACGCCGTGCAGACCCGCCTCGGCGTGTTCAGCCAGAACGCGAGCGACCCCTCGGCCAACCCGGCCGTGGTGAATTCGCTCCAGGTGTCCGACGACACCTACAACCAGACCACCGAGACCCTGATCAAGACCCTCGAGACCACCGTCGCCGAGCGCACCGCCGACGCACAGGCCGCCGCGCTGCGCGAGACCACCATCGTGCTCGGCATGCTGCTCGCCGGTCTCGCCCTGGCGCTGGCGGTGGCCCGCACGCTGGTCGTGCCGGTGCGCAGGCTGCGCCGCGACGCGCTCGAGGTCGCCCACGTCAAGCTGCCCGACGAGCTGGCGGTGGTGCGCGGCGGCGGCGCGACGCCCGAGATCGCCCCGGTGGGCATCCACTCCACCGACGAGATCGGCCAGCTGGCCCGCGCGGTCGACGAGATCCACGAGCAGGCGCTGAATCTGGCCGCCGACCAGGCGCGCCTGCGCCTGCAGATCGGCAACATGTTCGAGACGCTCTCGCGCCGCAGCCAGTCGCTGGTCGAGCAGCAGCTCTCCCTCATCGAGGAGCTCGAGCACGACGAGGACAACCCCTCGCGCCTGCAGACCCTGTTCCGCCTCGACCACCTGGCCACCCGCATGCGCCGCAACGGCGACAACCTGCTCGTGCTCGCCGGTACGGTGCTGCGGCGCGGTCATCTGCCGCCGGTGCCGCTGTCGGACATGCTGTGGAGTTCGGTCTCCCAGGTGGAGGACTATCAGCGCGTCGAGATCGGTTCGGTGCCCGACGGCGTCGTCGCGGGCGAGTCCGCGGTCGACATCGAGCACCTGCTCGCCGAGCTCATCGACAACGCGTTGCGCTACTCCCCGCCGAGCACACCGGTCGCGGTGACCGTCGGCCGGGCCGTGGACGGCGGCTACCTGGTCGAGATCACCGACCGCGGCCTCGGCATGTCCTCGCAGGACCTGCAGTCGACCAACGACAGCCTGGCCTCCGGTGGCGAGGTCACCGTCGAGACCGCCCGCCGCATGGGCCTGTTCGTCGTCGGCCGCCTGGCCAAGCGGCACACCGTCACCGTCAGCCTGCGCCGCAACTCCTCGTCGGCGCAGCAGCCCGGCATCACCGCCAGCGTGCACCTGCCCGGCGCGCTGGTCACCCCGCTGCCCGAACCGCACCACCCGCCGAGCGGCCCGCTGCCGGTGGTCCCGGCCACGGTGCCCACGAACGGCAACGGCAACGGCACCGCCCAGCACCGGGCGGCCTTCGACCCGAACACCACGGTCCTGACCAGCGCCGGTCTGCCGCAACGCCGCCCGGCCGCGCCGCCCGCGCACATCACCTCGACCACCACCACCGCGCTGCCGGTGGTGACCGACCCGGCCGTCGAGGCGGCCCCGACCGGGCTCTGGGCCGAGCACCCGCACGAGGACGAGCCGGTCGCCGAGCCCGCCCCCGCCCGGCTGCTCGGGCCGTCCGGGCTGCCGATGCGCACCCCGGGCGCCTCGACACCGCCCGCGGCGCTCGCGCCCGAGGCCGAACCCTTACCCGCGCCGGAACCCGACGCGGTTCCCGACCCGGCGTTCGACGATCCGATGCCGACCTCGAGCACCCGGCTGCAGCCGGTGACCGGCCCGGCGCCGACGCCGATCTACCAGCGCATGGTCTCGGAGTGGCTGGTGGAGCCTTCCGCCGCCGGCAGTTCCGAGCCGCCCGCCTGGACCACCCCGGTCGACCCGGGCTGGGAAGCCGCGGAGTCGGCGGGCCACCCGCAGACCTCGTCCCGCACGAGTGGCGGTCTGCCGATCCGCAAGCCCGGAGCACAGCTGGTGCCCGGCGCCACGTCCACCACCGAGGAGTCAGGTCAGCGTGATCCGGAGGAGATCCGCAACAACCTGACCCGCCATCTCAGCGGCGTCCGCAGCGGTCGCGCCGAGATCCAGTACAACGACGGAGGCCTCGAATGAGCAACGCGAACACCACGGACGAGAATCTGAACTGGCTGGTCGCCCGCTTCACCAAGGACGTGCCCGGTGTCTCGCACGCCGTCCTGGTCTCGGCCGACGGCCTGCTGCAGGCCACCAGTCCCCATCTACCGTCCGACCGGGCCGAACAACTCGCGGCGGTCACCGCGGGCCTGGCCAGTCTGTCGATGGGCGCCGCGCAGCTGTTCGACGGCGGCAAGGTCATGCAGTCGATCGTCGAGATGCAGCGTGGCTATCTGCTGGTGATGTCGGTCGGCAACGGCTCCTACCTCGCGGTGCTGGCCAACAAGAGCCACGACATCGGCCGGATCGGCTACGAGATGGCGCTGCTGGTCGACCGGGTGGGCTCGGCGGTCACCGCCACCGCCCGCACCGCTGTCTAGAGGTGATATGTCGAGCCCGCACGGCCCCGAGCACCGACCGACCACCCGTGTCCGGCCCTACGCGCTGACCGCGGGCCGGACCGAACCCGCGATCGCGCTTCCCCTGGAAGCGGTGGTGGAGACCGTTTCCTACACCGCCCACCTGGAGTGGCCGGCCGGCGATCTGCGGACCGAAATCCTGCGTCTGGGTACCCATCAGCTCTCGGTCGCCGAAATCGCCGCATACCTGGAACGCCCACTGGGTATGGTCCGGGTGATGATCGGCGATCTGGTGGTGACGGGGATTCTCCGGGTGCATTCGACGCTGACCGAAACGGCCGGCTACGACGAACGCCGATCTCTGATGGAGAGGACTTTGCGTGGACTCCGTGCCCTCTGACGGCGCCGCAACCCTGCAGCAGCCCAGCCCGGAACACCGTGTGGCATCGACGAAGATCGTTGTCGCCGGTGGCTTCGGCGCGGGCAAGACCACGTTCGTCGGCGCCGTGTCGGAGATCGTTCCGCTGCGGACCGAGGCGATGGTCACCCATTTCTCCGACGGCATCGACGATCTCGCCGACACGCCGGACAAGGAGACGACCACCGTCGCCATGGACTTCGGGCGGATCGTGCTGCCGGGCAACCTGGTGCTGTACCTGTTCGGCACGCCGGGCCAGAAGCGGTTCTGGTTCATGTGGGACGACCTGATCCGCGGCGCCATCGGCGCGGTGGTGCTGATCGACACCCGCCGCCTGGAGGACTCCTTCGCCGCGGTCGACTTCTTCGAGGCGCGCAACCTGCCGTTCCTCATCGCGGTCAACCGCTTCCCCGACGCGCCGCGATTCCCCATCGCCGAACTGCGCGAGGCGCTCTCGGTGCGCGAGGGCGTCCCGATCGTCGACATCGATGCCCGCAACGCGCTCGAGGTGCGCCAGGCCCTCGCGGCGGTCACCGAGTACGCCATCTCCCAGCTCGAGGGTCATCAGTTCGAGGGAGCCGCGCGTGGCTGAGGTGCTGGCCGACGCCGGCGCCGACCCGTTCGGGCTCGGCTTCGGGGTGGCCATCCTCGCCGCGGCGCTGTCGGTGATCGGTTCGCTGGTCGCCTTCGCCTGCGTGGGGCATTCGCGGTATTCGCACAAGTTCCGGGTGGTGTGGCTGGCAGCGGCCGCGGTCTCGCTCGGCGGCGTCGGCCAGTGGCTGGCGAATTCGGTAGCGCTGCTCGGGTTGCGGATCCCCGGTACCCAGATCCTCTACACCCCCAGCCTGGCCACGGCCGCCCTCGCGGTCTCGGTGGCGGGCGCGCTCGGCGGACTCCTCCTCGCGGGCACCAGTTTCGACCTGCGGCGACTGGTCGCGGGCGGACTGACCATGGGCCTCGCCTCGGGCCTGTCGACCTATCTCACCCTCGACGCGCTGGCGATCCGCGGCCGGGTCTCGGAGTCGCTGTGGCTGATCGGCGCCGCGTCGCTGGTGGCGATGCTGGTGAGCACCGCGACGCTGTGGATGTTGCAGTCGGTGCGCAGGCTGCGCCTGCGGCTGCCCGCCGCGCTGGTGTTCGCCGCCGGGGTGGCCGCCACCTACTACCTGGCCTTCGCCGCACTGGATTTCCACGTCGACCCCGAGGGCCGCGCGCCCGGCGGGCTGACGCTGTTCGCCGTGGTGTTCCCGATGTTCGTGCTCGGCACGCTCGGCCTGACGCTGCCGATCACCGCGGTGCTGATCGCCCCCGACCGCCGCGACCAGACCCCCCAGACGCCGACGCGACCGACGCGACCGGCATTCGCCTCCGCCGGGAAGAACAGCCGCTGAGATGGCGATGGGCGGGTTCCCCGTAGGAGAACCCGCCCTCACGCACTAGGTTACCGGCCGCGGCGGACACCCGCAGGGGTTCGGGCGAACATCCACGGGCCGAAGCCGCCACCGTTCCTGCGCATTTCGCCGCCCGGCAATCCGCCGGCAAGCCTCCGCACCGCTGTTATTCATGTGTTCCGCGCCACATCGTTTGCCGGGCAATTGCTCTGGGATGCCCCGTGCCAGCTGCGGCTTCGGCGAAAACCGGCGATAGCCCCCTGGACATCGTCACCGTCGCGGGGTGTCTCCCGGCGCGTTCGGCTGTCCCGGCGCCGCCGGTACGGCTATCGTCGGGCGCGGGGCACGCGGTTTCGCCCGGCACATTCCGATGTTCGTCCGAAGGAGTTCGCATGGCCGTCAATGTGGTGCTCGACAAGGCTCTGGACAAGGAGTTCGAGAGCAAGTCGCTGCAGGAGATCCTGGCCGCGCCGCCGTCGGCCCTGGCCGGCCTGACGTCCGCGCACGACCAGCAGCTGCTGGACGCGCTCAAGATCAAGACCATCGCCGATCTCGGCAACAACAAGTACTTCAAGCTGGCGGCGACGCTGGTGGAGCTCGCCGAGCGCGCGGGCTAGTCCCCGGAACACACGACGGGCCTGCCGACCGTGGTCGGCAGGCCCGTCGCCGTCACCGGCTCCCCCGCCCGGGTTGTCCCCTCCGAACGGCTCGACCGCGTGACCGCGTGCGCCCGGATCAGATCCGGGATGGGTCGATATGTCCCAATTGCACGGCTTTGAGGATACGACGTGGCACCCGGTACTCCACACCGGCCACCCGCACCGTCACCAGCTCCGGCGCCGTCGCCTTCCACTGGGCACGCCTGCTGCGCGTATTCGACCGCGACATCCGCCGCTTCGGCACCGCCACGACTCAGCCCTCCTCGGTCGCGCGCACGCGCCTGCCGTACTTGCGCTCGAACTTCTCCACCCGGCCCTGGGTGTCGAGCACCCGGTTCGCGCCGGTCCAGAACGGGTGCGAATCGGAGGTCACGTCGACCATGAGCAGCGGGTAGGTGTTGCCGTCGCTCCACTCGATGGTGCGGTCGGCGGTGGCGGTCGAGCGGGTCAGGAACCGCTTGCCCGTGCTCGCGTCCTCGAAAACCACCGGGTGGTAGCCGGGATGGATGCCCTTCTTCACTGGATCTCTCCTCTCGGATCGGTGCGCTCGGTCGCACCCGTCGGGGCCTGGACCGGATCGGCGCAGGGGTCTTCGTGCCAGTCGCCGAACGGGTCGGACCATTCGGCGACGCGGTCTGGCGCGCGCTCGACCAGGCGCAGTTCGTCGTCCTCGACCAGCGCCCAGTGCAGGGCGTGCCGGATCTCGGCCGGATCGGCGTCGTGGGCCAGGATCACCAGCGACACATCGCGATCGCCGAAACGCTCGTCCCAGCGCAGGGCGGCAAGGGCCCGCCGCTCGGGATCGGCCGCGGCCAGCTCGGCCTCGTCCATCGCGGCCAGCCAGCGGCCCGCGCCGCCGACCCGCAGCCCGCCACCCGCCGACTCGAGCCAGACCACCTCGTCGGGCTGGGTGGCCAGCCAGATCCGCCCGCGCGCGGTGACCACGCCGTCGAAGAGCACGTCCAGGGCCTCGTGCAGACGCTCGGGATGGAACGGCCTGCTCGCGGCGAATTCCAGGAGGGTGACGCCGCATTCGGTGTCCAGCGGCGGCTGGCCGCGCAGCAGCGGCGCGTGCGCGCCGAACGCGCGGCCCCGGCGGGCATGGGCCGGAATCCGGTGCAACAGCGACGAGATCGCCGCGCGGTCGAGGGCCGCGAGGTCGTCGGTCCAGGCCACCGGCGCCTCGGGGACCAGCCGCGACAGTACCGCGCCGAGGCGCTCGCGATCGAGCGCGTCGGCCCCGGCGGTCAGCACGACCAGCGCGTCGGCGAAGTCGACCTGACCCACCGCGACCTGGGCCACAGTGCGCTCGTCGTCGGCGGCGGCGAGGCCGCGATCGGCCAGCGCCTCGTCGCCGGTGGCGTCGGCGAGCCATTGCGCGCCGTCGACGCAGGTCAGCGTCGCCTCCACGCGGACGTTGCGCGCGGCGGGCCCGTCCACCCGGTCGGCCACGCCGACGACGTCGACGTGCTCGAGCGCGTGGCACAGCGCCTCGGCCTCGACGGCCGGGTCGAGCGCCAGCACGATCCGCCGCACCGACTCGCGCACCGCGAGCGTGCACAGCAGGGGCAGCAGGTCCGCGCGCAGCGTGCAGGACACGCAGCCGTGCGCGAGTTCCAGGACGGTAGTGGTGGCCTCGCCGTCGACGCGCAAGGTCCGGCGGACCACGCCCTCGCGCAGTTCGGCCAGATCGTGGTGCACCATCACCGTGCCCGGCTCGTCGCTCAGCGCGACGGCCACGTGCTCGACCCCGGTCATCGCCGGGCCGGAAAAGCCGGAGACCAGCACGACGGGCGTTCTCCGGTCGGACTGGACCAGCACCGCACAACCCCTTTCGATAACGATTTTCATTTGCCAATGGGCAACGGTACAGTGTCGAGACGTCATTGTCGAAAACGATTGTCATCATCGAACTGCGGTCAGGCCGCGGAAAGGACGTCGCATGTCGGCTCACTGCCAGGTCACCGGCCGCAAACCCGGATTCGGCAAGGCCGTGTCCCACTCGCACAAGCGGACCAGCAGGCGCTGGGACCCCAACATCCAGCGCAAGACCTACTACCTGCCCAGCGAGGGGCGCCGCATCACCCTGACGCTGTCGGCCAAGGGCATCAAGACCATCGACCGCGACGGCATCGAGGCCGTCGTCGCCCGGCTCCGCGCCCGCGGCGAGAAGATCTAGGAGGGGACCATGGCGTCCAAATCCACCGAGCTGCGCCCGATCGTGAAGCTGCGCTCCACCGCGGGGACCGGCTACACCTACGTCACCCGCAAGAACCGGCGCAACGACCCCGACCGTCTCGTGCTGCGCAAGTACGACCCGGTCGTGCGCCGTCACGTCGACTTCCGCGAGGAGCGCTGAGATGGCCAAGAAGTCCAAGATCGCCCGCAACGAGCAGCGCCGCGAGATCGTCGAGCGCTACGCCACGCGCCGCGCGGAACTCAAGGAGATCATCCGCAGGCCGTCCAGCTCCTACGAGGAGCGGGCCGCCGCGCAGGCCGAACTGCGCCGCCAGCCGCGTGACGCCAGTCCGGTACGATTGCGCAATCGGGATGCCGCCGATGGCCGGCCGCGTGGGCATCTGCGGAAGTTCGGCCTCTCCCGTGTACGCGTGCGCGAGATGGCGCATCGTGGCGAGCTGCCCGGTGTGCACAAATCGAGCTGGTAGCCACCCACAGATCTCGTGAGAAGGAACCCCGAACCATGGCAGTGAAGCGAGCACCGTCCAAGAAGGCCCGCGCCGAGCAGGCCCGCCGCCCCAAGAAGAACCCGCTCATCGCCGCGGGCATCGAGACCGTCGACTACAAGGACGTGAACCTGCTCCGCACGTTCATCTCCGACCGCGGCAAGATCCGCAGCCGCCGCGTCACCGGCCTCACCCCCCAGCAGCAGCGCCAGGTCGCCGTCGCGGTGAAGAACGCCCGCGAGATGGCCCTGCTCCCCTTCACCAGCCGCTGACAGACCGAACGACGAAGGCCGCCGGAACACCTTCCGGCGGCCTTTCGCGTCTCACGCACTCATCCCCACAGGCCGACCGAGCGACCTGAGCAACCACTCCGGGCCGACCCTGCGGCCTCACGCGCCCACCCGGGCCGACCCAGCGACCGCACGCAACCGCCACCAGGCCGACCTAGCGACCGCACGCAACCACCCCCGGGCCGACCTCGAGGAGGCCAGCCCGCACAGCGGGCGTCGCGGCCGTCCCGCAGAAAAGCGGAGCGAGACCATGCGCCGAAGGCGCGAGTATCGCTCCGCTTTTCTGCGGGACACAACTGGCCGCGACTCGAGCGCGCCAGCGCTCCAACACTACGGAATCGTGACGACCTGTCCGACGTTGATCAGGTCCGGGTTGTCGATGCCGCTGGCGGCCGCGATCTCGTGGAAGCGGTTGCCGTCGCCGTAGAAGCGCTCGGAGATCGCCCACAGGGTGTCGCCGGGCTCGACGGTGTAGGTCTGGGCGGCGGGCGGCGGCGGGGGCACCTCCTCGGCCTGCTGCTGCGCAGCGACCGGCTCCGGCTCCGGGGCGGGCAGCGGGGTGTCGGTGTTGGTGGCGGTGGCCCACGCGACCGAGCCGTCGGTGCCGTACAGCACGACGTTGCGGTCGGCCTGCACGGTCAGGCGCTCCACGTTCTTGCCGTTGGTCTCGGTGGACCAGGCGGCGGAACCGTCGCCCTTGTAGAGGACGAAGTTGCCGTCGTCCTGCAGGACGGCGCGCTGCACGTCCTGTCCGTGACTCTGTGCGGCCCACACGACGTGCCCGCCGGGCTCGGACAGCACCAGGTTGCCGTCCGGCTGCAGAGTCAGGGTGTACGCACCGCCGGTCAGGGACTGTCCCAGACCAAGTTCTTCGCCTACGCGCAGCGTGTCGCCCACGTTCGTCCTTTCGAAGATTCACTTGCAGAGCATCCAACGAATGACGCTCGCCGTATGCCACGGCGAGGCGTCGCTGCCGAATGTAGCGGTAGCGGAGCCGGAATGGGGGAGTTACGCGCAGGGTTCGCGGAAAGTTCACTGTGGCGGTCGTCGCGTTTAGAATGACGGACCTTGTGAGCCTAGGCTTGTCGGCATGACGTCGACGCCCCGGCGGGCACTTGCCGCCACCGCCGCCGCCCTGCTGTGCAGCCTGTCTGCCTGCGGCTCCACCGAAGACGGTGCCCCCCAACCGAATTCCACCGTGGTCCCCGAGGCCGCCGGCGGCGTCCCGGGACACGCCTTCACCCCCGATCCGACGCTGGTCGATCCGCGCCCGCTGTCGCCCATGTCCTGGAGCCGCGGCAAGGGCGATACCGTCGTGCTGGCCTTCCAGGCGGGCAACCCCGAGTGCTACGGGATCGACGCGAAGACCGTGGAGACCGCCGAGGCCGTCACCGTCACCCTCACCACCGGTACCCGCGCGGACGCGCAGGGCAAGATGTGCACGATGAACCTGGTCTTCGGCACCACGACCGTGAACCTGAAGTCCCCCTTGGGTTCTCGCGAAGTCCGCAGCACGGCCTGAAGTACGGGCCGACCACGGGGAGACCCAGCGGGCGTAGCGGCCGCCCCGACGAAAAGAACCCCGACCCACGGGCGAAGCCACGAGGATCGGGGTTCTTTCGGCCGGGTCCCGAAGGGCCGCGACCCGAGCGCGCCGGCGCTCCGGCAAGTCAGTGCGCGAAGTGGCGCGCACCCGTCAGGTACAAGGTCACGCCCGCTTCCTTGCACAGTTCGATGGTGTCCTTGTCCCGGATGGATCCGCCCGGGTGGACGATCGCGCGGACGCCGGCGGCGACCAGGATCTGCGGGCCGTCGGAGAAGGGGAAGAACGCGTCGGAGGCCGCGACCGATCCGGCGGCCCGCTCCCCCGCGCGTTCGACGGCGAGCTTGCAGGAGTCGACCCGGTTGACCTGGCCCATGCCGACGCCGACCGCGGCGCCCGCGTCGGCCAGCAGGATGGCGTTGGACTTCACCGAACGGCAGGCGCGCCAGGCGAATTCGAGATCGGCCAGGGTGGCGTCGTCGGCGGGCTCGCCTGCGGCGAGTGTCCAGTTGGCCGGGTCGTCGCCCGCGGCGTCGAGGATGTCGCGGTCCTGCAGCAGCACGCCGCCGCTGATGGGCCGCAGCTCGGCGCCCTTGCGCTGCGGCGGCGCCGCGACGAGGACCCGGACGTTCTTCTTGCGGGCCAGCACCTCGACGGCGCCGTCGGCGTAGCCGGGCGCCACGATGACCTCGGTGAAGATCTCGGCGACCTGCTCGGCCATCTCCACGCTGACCTCGCGGTTGGCCGCGATCACGCCGCCGTAGGCGCTGACCGGGTCGGTGGCGTGGGCCTTGCGGTGCGCCTCGGCGATGTCGGCGCCGACGGCCACACCGCAGGGGTTGGCGTGCTTGATGACCGCGACGGCGGGGGCGTCGTGGTCGTAGGCGGCGCGCCAGGCGGCGTCGGCGTCGGTGTAGTTGTTGTACGACATCTCCTTGCCGTGCAACTGCTGCGCCTGCGCGAGGCCGGGGGCGCCGCTGTGGGTGTAGAGCGCGGCGGCCTGGTGCGGGTTCTCGCCGTAGCGGAGCACCGCGGCCCGTTCCCAGGTCCCGCCGACCCAGCCGGGGAATTGCTCGACCTCGGTCTCGGCGACCGCGGGCACGGCGACCGAGGCCATCCAGCTCGCGACGGCGACGTCGTAGCTCGCGGTGTGCTGGAAGGCCTTCGCGGCGAGCGCGGTGCGCTCGGCGAGGGTGAAGCCGCCGGACTTCACCGCGGCCAGCACGTCGTCGTAGTCGGCGGTGTCGACGACGACGCCGACCGACGGGTGGTTCTTGGCGGCGGCGCGGACCATGGAGGGTCCGCCGATGTCGATCTGCTCGACGCACTCGTCGACGGTGGCGCCCGAGGCGACGGTCTGGGTGAACGGGTAGAGATTCACCACGACCAGCTGGAACGCCTCGACGCCGAGCTCGGCGAGCTGGTCGACGTGCTCGCTCTTGCGGGTGTCGGCGAGGATGCCCGCGTGCACGCGCGGGTGCAGGGTCTTGACCCGGCCGTCGAGGGTCTCCGGGAAACCGGTCAGGTCCTCGACCTTGGTGACCGGGATGCCCGCCTCGGCGATCTTGCCCGCGGTCGAGCCGGTGGAGACCAGTTCCACGCCGGCGGCGTGCAGTCCGGTCGCCAGCTCGACGAGCCCGGTCTTGTCGTAGACGCTCACCAGCGCCCTGCGGATCGCCTTGCGTTCACTCACCGGCGTACTCGCTCATCTGGAATTACTGCCTTTCGTCCGTCGGAGACAATGCCACGTTCGGCGACCGCGGCGACAACCTCCGCCAGCAGCCGACGTTCGACAACCTTGATGCGCTCGTGCAGCGACGCCTCGTCGTCGGCGGGCAGCACGGCGACCGCCTCCTGCGCCAGGATCGGGCCGGTGTCCACGCCCGCGTCGACCAGGTGCACCGTCGAACCGGTGACCTTGGCGCCGTAGGCGAGGGCGTCGCGCACCCCGTGCGCGCCGGGGAAGGACGGCAGCAGCGCGGGGTGGGTGTTGATGATCCGGCCGCCGAAGCGGGCGAGGAAGGCCGGGCCGAGGATCTTCATGAAACCGGCCGAGACGACCAGGTCGGGGTCGAACGCGGCGACGGCTTCGGTCAGCGCCCGGTCCCAGGCGGCGCGGTCGGCGTGCTCGCCGAGGGCGACCCGGAAGTGCGCGACACCCGCGGCCTCGGCGTGGCCGGTGGCGGCGCAGTCGCGGTCGACGCCGACGGCGACGATCTTCGCCGGGTAGCCGGGGGTTTCGGTGGCGGCCAGCAGCGCCGCGAGCAGCGAGCCGGTCCCCGAGGCGAGGACGACGACGGTGGCCGGGGCCCGGTCGGGCAGCCACTGGGCATGCGAGGGCGTCAGCGCTCTACTCCTGGTGAGGTCGGACGGCGGCGGCGACAACCACCGGGTCGAGCTTACCGAGGGGCCCCCGGCGCACTGTCCGCAGGTCCTTCGTCGACGACCTCGACGTCGACGATCTCCGCCTGTTCGCCCGCGCCCGCCTCCCCGGCGGGACGCGACACCGGGTCGTCGTCGGTCTCGTCGAGGAGTTCGGCGTAGACCTCCCCGTCCGTCTGCTCGGCGTCGGTCTCCGGGTCGTCGGCGTAGTCGTCGGGATCGTCGCCGGGGTCGTCGTCGTAGTCGGGATCGTCGTCGTCGTAGTCGTCGGAGGATTCCTCGTAGTCGTCCTCGTCGAGGTCGTAGTCGTACTCGGCCTCGGGGTCGTCGTCGTACTCGTCGTACTCGTCGTAGGCGCCGTCGGTGCCGTCGTCATAGGCGCCGGCGTCGTCATAGGCGTCGTCGTCGTAGTCGTCGTAGTCGTCGGACGGCACGGCGGCGACGGCCTCGGACGGGGCGAGGAAGCGGCGGGCGAACAGCATGCCCGCGTAGCCCCCGACGCCGAACCAGGTGAACAGCAGCGCCGCGAGCATCAGCAGGTCGGTGCCGACGTGGCCGAAGGCGCCCAGCTCGCCCCCGGCGACGAAGCTCAGGGCGAGGAACGTCAGGGTGGCGACACCGGCGGAGGTGAACGTGGCCCACGGCGCGCCCGCGCGGTCGTCGCTGACGCGACCGAGTTCGACCCCGCCGAGGACGCCGATGGCGATCGGGATCAGGGCCAGCGCGGGCCACCAGGCGGCGGCCGGGCCGGTGGGCAGCGGGATCAGCGCGGGCACCGCGGGCGCCTGCGCGCCGAGGACACCGAACAGCCCGACCGAGCCGGACCCGAACTGGATGGCCGCGCCGCTGAGCAGGCCCGCGGCGCCGACGACGACGTTCGGCAGGTAGGCCAGCGACAGGACGGTCGTGCCGAGCACGTCGACGAATCCGTCGGCCCGGCCGTAGGCGTCGCCGAAGCGGGACAGGTGCGCGAGGAAACCGGCCAGGGTCGCCACCGCCGCGCAGGCCAGCAGCCGCAACACGGTGCGCCGGGCCGCGCGCAGGCCCTGCATCGCCCACTCCGGCACCTCGACGGGCAGCAGTCCGCGCACGGCGCGCCAGTGCCGCCCGGCGAAAGCGGTTGCCGCCGTCGCGGCGTAGAGCAGCAGGACCCAGCCGAAGGCGGCCAGGGTGCCGGGCGGCTGGAGCGGGGTGACGCCCGAGGCGTCGGCGGTGACGGCGAGGCAGACCGCGGTCACCAGCAGCGGCCCGGCCAGCGTGGCCCCGGCCAGCCAGGCCAGGTCGACCCAGGTGGGCCGGGCGGGCACCGCGCGGGCCGTCTCCCGCGAGGCGAACCACAGGATCGCCGCGGTGGGCACCAGCGGCAGCAGGCCGAGCGTGGTGCGGCCGATGGTCAGCGGGATCTGGTGCGCGCCGAGCCAGCTCGCGGCGATGACCGCGGGCGCGCCGGACATGCCGGTGTCGGTGGTCAGCAGGGTCAGCAGTACCAGGACCGTGAGCACCGCGAGCACGCACAGCGACGGCCGGGCCGCGACGAGCAGCAGCAGGCGCGCCCGTTCCGGCGACAGCGACAGTGGCGACCGGCCCCCGCTGTCGGGGGGTTCGGGGGTACCGGTGGCGGTCACCCCGCCGCCGGGCGACCCGGAGGTCCGGCGCACGAGGGCGTTACGGGCGCTCATGACGATTCAGCGTGGCAGCTTCCCCGGCCTACGCGGGTCAGGCGCGCCGCGAGCCCACGGGCGTACCCGTGGGCTCGCGGAGGCTGCCTGGTACCCCCGCGCAGCCGTTGACGTGGAACTCTTCTTACTTGTTCTCGTCGCTCGGCCGGAACGCGGTGGTCGCGTCCGAGGACGGGTCGGAGGCCTGCTCGCCGCCGAAGGGCTGGCCGGGCGCGCCGTAGGTCGGCGTGCCGAACGGCTGGGCGCCCTGGGCGGGCTGACCGGCCTGCGGCTGCGCGGCGGCCTGGCCGCCGTAGTGCTGGGTGGCGCTCTCGTCACCGGCGGGCTGGGCGTGCTGACCGGAGGTCTGCGCGGTGCCGTACGGGGTCGCCACGGGCTGCGCGGCCTGCGCGGCCTGCCCCCCGTAGCCGGGCTGCTGGCCGTAGCCGCCCTGCTGTCCGTAACCCGGCTGGGGCGGCTGCTGCCCGTACCCGGCCGGGGCGGCCTGCTGCTGGCCGTACGCCTGCGGCTGCGCGTACTGGCCGCCGGTCTGGGCGCCGTACCCGGCCTGGCCGTAGCCCTGCTGCTGGGCCTGCTGCCCGTAGCCGGGCTGCTGCTGGCCGTAACCCGCCTGCTGGCCGTAGCCCTGCTGCTGTCCGTACTGCTGGCCGTACCCGGGCTGCTGCGGCTGCTGCGGCGCGGCCGGACGGGGCGCGGGCGGGGTGATGATCCCGGCGTCGAACAGGAACGACACGAGCGCCAGACCCGCGGTGACCAGGGTCAGCACCAGCACCAGCCAGCCGCCCCAGCCGACCGAGATCTCGATGAGCCCGTCGAACATGCTGTCGTAGGGGTTGAGGAAGCACTGCAGCAGCACGCCGATGAAGGCCGCGACGGCCGTGGCGGCGGTGACCGCCTTCAGGTTCTGCTTGGGCAGCAACGAGATCCCGGCCAGCAGCGCGGTCAGCAGGATCACGACGGCGAGACCGACGTTGCCCTCGATCAGGCTGGTGCTCTCGCTCTGCTTGCCGCCCTCCATGGTGAAGAACGGCGCGAAGCCGAACAGGAAGGCCAGCGCGCCGACACCGGCGGTCGCGGCGGTCAGGATGAACGGCAGCCCGAAGCCGCCCGGAGCGCCCGCCGCGGACGCGGGCGCAGCGCTGGGCTGCTGGCCGGGCGTGGCTGCGGCGGAAGGCGTCACGGGCTGGTTGTACCCGGAGCCCCCTGTCGGGTAGGACATGTCGTCGTCTCCTTGTCGAGTCGTGCGTCGGTCGCGTCGAACATGACTGGCGCGGATCGATACCTGACGCTACTGCACCGTCCGGATTCGGTCATCACCCACCGAGGGGCCACGCCGACGCCGGAAAACGGCGAGGGCCGCCTCCGGGGAGATCCCGGGGGCGGCCCTCGTTGTCCGCGGCGGCGCCGGGCGCCGCGCCGCGAATCACGCCGTGATCGAGGCGTTCTCCAGGATCTCGCGCGCCAGGGCGGCGGTCTCGGACGGGGTCTTGCCGACCTTCACGCCCGCGGCCTCGAGGGCCTCCTTCTTGGCGGCGGCGGTGCCCGAGGAGCCGGAGACGATGGCGCCCGCGTGGCCCATGGTCTTGCCCTCCGGCGCGGTGAAGCCCGCGACGTAGCCGACGACCGGCTTGGTGACGTTGGCCTTGATGTAGGCCGCGGCCCGCTCCTCGGCGTCGCCGCCGATCTCACCGATCATGACGATCAGCTTGGTCTCGGGGTCCTTCTCGAACGCCTCGATGGCGTCGATGTGGGTGGTGCCGATGACCGGGTCGCCGCCGATGCCGATCGCGGTGGAGAAACCGAAGTCCCGCAGCTCGTACATCATCTGGTAGGTCAGGGTGCCCGACTTGGAGACCAGGCCGATCGGGCCCTTGCCGGTGATGTTGGCCGGGGTGATGCCGACCAGCGCCTCGCCCGGGGTGATGATGCCGGGGCAGTTGGGGCCGATGATCCGGGTCTTGTTGCCCTTCTCCAGGTTGTAGGCCCACGCGTAGGCGGTGTCCTGCACCGGGATGCCCTCGGTGATGACCACGAGCAGCGGGATCTCCGCGTCGATGGCCTCGATGATGGCGTCCTTGGAGAACTTCGGCGGCACGAACGCGATGGAGACGTCGGCGCCGGTGGCCTTGATGGCCTCCTCGACGGTGCCGAAGACCGGCAGCTCGACGGCGTTGCCGTCCTTGTCGGTGTGCGAGACGGTGGTCCCGGCCTTGCGCGCGTTCACGCCGCCGACGACCTGGGTGCCTGCCTTGAGCATCAGCGCGGTGTGCTTGGTGCCCTCGCCGCCGGTGATGCCCTGGACGATGACCTTCGAGTCCTTGTTCAGGAAGATGGACATGTTCTTCGTTCCTTACTTGGCCGCGGCCAGTTCGGCAGCCTTGTCGGCGCCTTCGTCCATGGTCTGGGCGAGGGTCACCAGCGGGTGGTTGGCGTCGACGAGGATCTGGCGACCCTCCTCGACCTTGTTGCCGTCGAGACGGACGACCAGCGGCTTGGTGGCCTGCTCACCCAGGATCTCGAGCGCCTTGACGATGCCGTTGGCGACCGCGTCGCAGGCGGTGATGCCGCCGAAGACGTTGACGAACACGCTCTTGACCTGCGCGTCGCCCAGGATGACGTCGAGACCGGCGGCCATGATCTCGGCCGAGGCGCCGCCGCCGATGTCGAGGAAGTTGGCCGGCTTCACGCCGCTGTGGTTCTCGCCCGCGTAGGCGACGACGTCCAGGGTCGACATGACCAGGCCGGCGCCGTTGCCGATGATGCCGACCTCACCGTCGAGCTTGACGTAGTTGAGGTCGTTCTCCTTGGCCTTGAGCTCCAGCGGATCGGTGGCGTCGCGGTCGGCGAAGGCGTCGTGGTCCGGGTGGCGGAACTCGGCGTTCTCGTCCAGGGTCACCTTGCCGTCGAGGGCGAGGATCTCGTCACCCGGGGTGCGGACCAGCGGGTTGACCTCGACCAGGGTGGCGTCCTCGTTGACGAACACCTCCCACAGCTTCTGGATGGTTACCGCGGCGGCGTCCAGGATGTCGGCGGGCAGGTGGCCCTGCTCGGCGATGGAGCGCGCGGTGGCCAGGTCGACACCCTTGACGGCGTCGACGGCGACCTTGGCGAGGCGGTCGGGCTTGGTGGCGGCGACCTCTTCGATCTCCATGCCACCCTCGACCGAACACATGGCCAGGTAGGTGCGGTTGGCGCGGTCGAGCAGGAAGGAGATGTAGTACTCCGAGGCGATGTCCTTGGCCTCGGCGACCAGCAGCTTCTTGACGATGTGGCCCTTGATGTCGAGGCCGAGGATGTTCTGCGCGTGGGTGAACGCGTCGTCGGGGGTCGCGGCGTACTTCACGCCACCCGCCTTGCCACGGCCGCCCACCTTGACCTGCGCCTTGACCATCACCGGCTTGCCGATTTCCTCGGCAATGGCGCGCGCTTCCTCGGCCGTGTCGCAAACACGACCCTCGGACGAAGGCACCCCGTGCTTAACGAAGAGCTCCTTCGCCTGATATTCGAAGAGATCCATGTACTCACCGTCTCGTCTGCGTTGCTATGACAACGTCTTTGTTGGCGGCCCGACGTCGGTAGCGGGTCGGTCCGGACTCTAACCAGCCTCAGGGAGGGCCTTCCGGCCACGTTCATCCTAAGTGGCGCAGGTCACGGTACCTCCGGCACGTCCCGCAAAACCCCTGGCCAAAGCTACTGACGAGTAAAGTTTTCGCCCTTTTGCAGGTAGAGACACACATGCCGCCGGGGCCGACGATCTACTACGTTATGTCGTCGATCGACCTCACGAATTCTGGTCGCGATCCGTGAGATATTCCGTCGCGTTACGGTGACGAATCTCACAAGGAAGTGTATGTTTCCGCCCAGCGCTTGCCACCGGCGCAATCGCTTCGTTACCGTCGATGCGGTCGAAGTCACAACCAGGTCACGGCAACCAGGTCACGACTGGGTAGGTCAGGACTGAGGAGGACGACGAGCTTGAGGCAGCCGAGCAGCGCAGGCCACCGTCACCGCTACACAGACGAACACGCCACCCGGCACGATTCGGCGCCCACCTGGTCGCAGCACGAATCGTGGAATTCCGGCTGGTCCGGCACCGAGCAGACCTGGTCCCCCACCCGCGACGAGTGGACCCCCGCCGACACCGGCGACGACTACGCCGAGGGCGAGTACTACGGCGACTACGCCGCCGCCCCCGAGCCGTCCTGGAACGCCCGCCCCGAGCGCGCCGAACCCCGGACCGAGGCCCCCCGCCGCACCGAGCGTCGCGGCGGCGCCCACCGCGTCCCCGCCCCGCCCGCCGCACTGAAGGGCCGCGCCGCGGTCGTCGCCGTCGCCGCGGGCGCCGTGGTCGCCGCGGGACAGGCCGCCATGGCCGACCCCGGCAAGCCGAGCGCCACCGTCGACTACCAGGCCGCGGGCCAGATCCACGAGATCGCCGCCTCCTCGGTCAATCACGACGTCGAGGCCCCCGGCGCCCCGCAGGTCC